>NZ_JNKD01000083.1:0-7610 GCF_000701925.1 Ruminobacter sp. RM87
AATGTTTGCGGTAAATCCGTATCTGTTTACGTACATCTACAGTTTACACGGTAAATCCACGATTTGCATTCATTCGTGGAGGTCGTTTCATATTGTCTTACACTGAATCGCCAAAGAAGCGTATTTCCAAGCGACCAGGCACTACTGAAAGCACTGTATCTTTCCACGTTTGAGGCGACAAAAAAATGGACCATGCCTCTAAGAAACTGGGGGGTAATCTACGGTGAATTTCAGATAATGTATGAAGGCCGATTACCAGACTGATTTCCGGTATAAACAAAAGACAGAAGCGGAAACTTCTGTCTAGGGATTATTTTGTTTTTTAATAAAAATAGTTAAATTTAAATAGAAATAATTGACTATTTTATTTATAAAACATAAATCTTGACTTATAAAAACAAACAGGTAATATTAATAACACAAAAGCAGTAACCGGAAGGTCACTGCCTTTAAAAAATTCTCAGGATGTTTTTCTATTTACAGAAAGATTTTCACATACTCGCTTATCAATAAACCTGCAATAGCGGATATCGTACTTGCTATATCCCACATTCTCTCCATACTCATGAATCTATCCTCCTGCGGCTGTATTCCAGATATGCTTTAAGAAATCCATCATATTCACGTCTTGCAATAGGAATACTGTCACCGCCTTGCAGCTTTACCGATGCCCGGTCATACCTTTCCACATATTTCATATTCACCAGATAGGACCGGTGAACACGATAAAAGTCCTTGCCGACAAGTCCTTCAAGTACCGATAACTGACCATAATATTCTATGTTTTCATCCTTCAGGTGAAGTATGGTCTTCCGATCATACACTTCCGCATATAAAAGCTTCGACAGATTGACCCGGATATGTGAAGTTCCGGATTGAATCTCAATGTATTTATCCCTGCTTTGCGCCGAATTATCCTGCCGCTCCAACTCCCGAACTGCATTATCAAGGACAATTTTCAGTTTTTCATCTGCCACCGGCTTCACAAGAAAATGAAACGCATGGAGATCAAATGAATCAAATACCCGATCTTCCTCTCCGGTAATAAAGATCAGAATCTTTCTCCAATCTCTGTCCCTCAGTTCCTTTGCCACATCCATACCGCTCTTTCCGGGCATCTTTATATCAAGAAGTATAATGTCAGGAAGCTCGTCCGCTCCAAGAAGACTTTCGCCTGATGTATATGTTACGATCTCCGCATTGAAGCAGAATCTCTTTACTTTCTCGGCAAGGATGGAGCATATTCTTTTTTCATCATCGCAAATAGCTATTCGCATATTATTCCTCCAGTAGGGCACACTATATAGATATTATCGGATATCACCCACTGTATATTGCTCCCAATGTAGTGAATGGTCGATTTTTTGAAGTGAATGGCAAATCTAATAAAGCATGTAGTTATCTATCGCTTCTTTGGATCGGTAGCAATATGTAAAACACCCGTAAAATTGCCTATTGATAACACCCTGCAAAACTCACGCCTCCGCATCGCAGATGCGCTGAAGGATATCAGGGTGCGCCATAAGTTGCAAATGTGTTTTTGCACGAGACCGATTAGCTATGTTATACGGATCAGGGCGGACCCCAGGCCACTTCATACATTACGACGTCAATCTGACGTCACCCTTCTCGTATACTCTCTCATAGACTGAAGTTTAATCAAATCAAGCATTAAATAATCGTATACCTCACTTCGTATATTATCGTTTGCCTGCAAATAAGGCCTTGAGGTTATCCCAAGTCCAATTATACATTTTATCAGAGTATCTTACTCCTTTCGGCATAACACATCGCTTATCACTTCTGCCGCATAGGCAAAAATACGGTATATTTTCTTCTTGTGCTATCTTAAGTTCCACAGATACACCTGTGGCTTGATCTGTATGTGTTCCACATATAATAACAACCACATCACAGCCTTTGATTCGCCTTCTCGCGTTTTCTTTCCAGTTTGATGATATTGCCTCCTTAATTGACATATCCGTAATTTCAAATGGAGAATCATCTTTCCGAGCCTGGCCAACAAGCAAATTCTTAAGTTCTAAATCATAATCATAATCAAAACTGATAAACGTTCTTTTTTTATTCATATTATATTCTCTCCTCTTCAATTAATTTTCTATAATACTTACCCAATTCTGTAAGCCTACACCCCGTTGAATGCATCGCAGCATAATACATATGATTTTCGTTTAATGGCTCAACTATACCTATACTTTCAAGCAATTGCAGTCTTTTAAAGATTTCCACATGCTCTTTTTCAGCGTATGGTTCTCTTAATTCTATTTTGGCATCTGGAACATTTGTACATTCATAAGAAGGATCCAAATCCATAATATCATCCGAAGTTTTAAAGCACTTTGTTAATATGGTTAAATCCTCACGTGTAACCCTGGTTTTTACCCTTCTAATTGGCACAAATGATTGAGTATTTGTTTTAAAAATCGGCCGTTGTTCCCATGCGCCAAGTGCCCGGTCAATATATGCATAAATACTAGCCGGAGATATGTCCCCCTGTATATTAGCCGCTCCACCCTTCATAGCTTCACATAATAACATCGTAAAAACCCCATGACCATTTACTTCCATTGAACTTTCATTTTGGCGGCTCGCTGTCATTATCGTGACACCATTACCTACAATGTCATATTTTGAAGATATGGCTTCAACTTTTCCCAATTCACCAGAGAAGCAACAATCTAATAAAATAATCTTATTTTTACAATTAGATTCATTGGCAATTTGTAGAATTCGCTCCATAGGAACACCCGGATTATACTTATCATAATCAGGTGTGACTATGTATCCACCAAATTCATTAATATCTCCATGTCCTGAAAAATAGAGCAGTGCCACATCATCGTCCTGACTAAATAGATCTATTATTTCATCTGTTAGTTGATTCTTAGTCATAACATCAGTTAATAACTTGGCATCAAAATTCTTTGACCCATCTCCATTTCTCGCCAATAATGCTTGCACTTCCACCGCATCATTTATACATCCAGTTAGTGGGCATGAAGGATAATTATTTATCCCAATTACTAAAGCTTTTCTCATTTTTCTTCCTCTATAATGTTTCAATCCAATCGTACCATCAGTGTGTCCGATTTCTCGACAATTCTTTTTTGCTCCAGTACCAGTAGTAATGATAAAAACATCTTTGATAACGTTTTTTCATTACAGTTAGGCTGTGCTGTTGCTATGGCTCCATTGCGAAGCTGTTTCCAATACAAACCACTATCCATAAAATATTTCATACGCTATGGATACAGATTTTTACTATAACTCGATCGTATTAAATAGCCTGCAAAAATAATTACCCCGTTGGAATCTTGGACTTTACTTCTCTCACCAAGCGGTGAACTGTCGTACATGGGCACATTTCTGATGGTTTTTCATTGCCATTCAATTTATGCTCGCGGCATTTCTGGTCAGCAAGTTTTATGGCTTGTTCCTCATCACCGTAACGATTAAGTTTCTCATATATACCCTTATCCGACTTAACGTATTTCTGCCCAGTTATTCTTCTAAAAGTCTGTGCAAAGCCATTACAACAGGCAACGGAATCACTATATGTAGGCATTGCACCAAAATAAGCATTAAACCATTCCTCAATACATGGATTAGTCCATCCAACGTTGATGCCTTTATCTTCGGCCTGTCGAATTATCTCATCGAAATTCATGACTTCATCGCGATCAAAGATAATCCATATTTCTCGATATTGCACGTTTACCGATGCTAGATTTCTGGCTTCGTCAACTAGGTCGTTAGATTTAGTCTTAATTACTTTGATTACCAGCTTGCCCTGTAATTCTTCTGGAATAGAATCTCTTAACCCATACATATAGTTCTGTTCAGTCTCTTCTGTATCAGTAACTATAAAGTAGTACCCCAATTCGGGTACTCTTCTTTTTGCTAGTTGATCACGGGTTTTCCGCTTCCCGTTTCTTTCAATATGAGCCATACTTTATTCCCCCTTAAACATGTCGAAATGTTTCAAAGTCGGTATTGCTCCATACTTTCCTAACAAATAGTTCTTCTCATAATTTTCGTCCTTGCGGATTTTAGCTCCATCCTCATCTACAAAATCAGCCAATGAGAAAAGGTATGAAATTCCATTTGAATCTTTTTCGGTGAACCATATCTCATCTCTTCTTAGAATATTACCATTAAGCTGCCATGAATCATGAGATGTAAAAATCAACTGAGCGTGATTTGTATTAATCTCAGGATTGAGGAATGTAATAACAAAAGCTCTTACAAGCAAGGGGTGAAGTCTGGCATTAAGTTCGTCAATAAAGAAAACACCTCCCGTTGACAATACATCCTGCAACATAGGATACAACGCAAACATTTTAAGAGTTCCTGCTGATTCATACTGAAGTGGAATAGACGTTGTCTGTTCAGAATCTATCATTTTATGCACAGCATCAATTCTGAATTGCTTATCTGCATCATCGACTTCTGATTTTATAACCTCAACTTTAAAGTCTATTATCGAGGAATCAAATGATGAAAAGTAGTCAACAACCTTTTGACGAACCCTCTCATCCTCTTCAAACCCTTCCGGAATTAACTGAGATAAAAAATAGTTTTCGATTGGCTTACCAAAATCAGCAAAATCATTATGAACAAACCAATCTCTTATAAGTTTTAGCTTATCTATCTTGAGTTTTGCTCCAAGAGAAACAATAAGTGTTTCCTTTTCCAATGCAATTTTTAAGTTTTCCTGACTCTTGGTTGGAATACCTACAAAATCAAATTCATCTTCATTACGATAGAAAATGCGCTTGAAATCCCCTCTTGATGACTTAGACTTATAGTTTAACCATTCCTCGCATACGCCATTGCTATCAACAGTGAAACCATAATTATAAGTTTTTGCGCCACTTTCCTCTGAGTCAATAAAATATATTTCAAATGAGGATTCTGCGTTTTTACTTGTATTATCGAACAAAAATGGAGTCGGTTTGAAAAACCTGGAATTCTTCTTAGTGTCTGATTCATTTCCATAGTCAAGTGAATTAATAACATACGCAGACATATATCTAAAAGCTTCTTGAACATTTGACTTTCCGCTTGCATTTGCACCAAATATTGCCGCAACAGGTAAAACCTTCTCATTTGCAATAGATACAACATGGTTATTAAATTCAGAAATCTTTGTTGCTGTTAAATCTAATGTTGTATCATCCCTGAATGATTTAAAATTCTTATAATTGAATTGAAGTAGCATAATATATAGCCTCCTTTTCCTTCTTACTATGTATTATACGCAACTTTTTCAAAAAATCAACGCCTATTTGAGTTTTTTCCTCATTCACATGTATTTTTGCCTTCGGAAGCGAATATTTTGCATAATCAATCCAAAGTATTTCTCCACCAAGTCAAAAGGAAAGCACCCTGCATCACGCAGAGTGCTCTCATCGTTCCTCGGGTAGTTCACCTTAAAAGGTGTAAACGGGGTGTAAATCCGTTTGCTAAATCTTCAGAATGTCTTATTTTCTAGGCTTTCCGTTATACTGAAATCTTTTGCCCCAGCAGACGAATAGTATTTTGATCATGTTTTTGATTCTCTCTTTCAGAGGTGTGATCCTTCAAAAATCAAAAGGTGTAAACAAGGTGTAAATCAGATACCACTCTGCCCACAAATGGCTTATTTCTGCCATTCTTTGCATCGGCATCAAATCCTGCCGTGGCACACGAAAAGCACCCGAATTGTCATTGTTGATTGTCCAGAATTGCCGGAGATTGCCCATGTCTGCGAGGTTTGCCGGCTCTCAACCTATGCAGAACTGCCTTTCGCAATATTAACAGAAATGACAAAAATATCCAAAATACTGCCTTTTGTGTACACGAAAAGTAGTCAAATCGTAGTCAAAATCCGGAGGCTGACTACTCGGTTAGTTTTTAGTTTTATTACTCGTAAAAACGTTGATTTTAGGCGCTAAAAAGAGCTGTGATAAAATTGAACATAAGCTTAAAAATTATTTTTGATGGCTTTATAGTGCCGTAAATCGATGCGGATTTAACACAATTATGTGATGAACTTAAAAAAAGTCCATGCCGCACAACGGTCATGAGCTTAATAGGATTAGTGGCGGATTGCCTTAGATGTACTTGAACTGACTCTGTCCCTTATTTGCTACTCTATTTGCTACTCCATTTGCTACTCATATTTTATTAGTGGAACGCAATTATGCGCAGATATGAAAAAAGCCCATGCCAAAATGGTCATGAGCTTAAAAGGATTAGTGGCTGAACGCCTTAAATGTACTTGAACTGACTCTCCATACTGCGTATGGTGTCGCGCTCAATGCTATTGATTTCCTTTCTGGCGTCCTCCAGCTCTTTTAGCCTGATAATCTCATCCTTGGCATCATCAAGACCGAGGTGAGTGTAGACGTCCATGGTTACTGAAATTTCAGAATGTCCCATCAGGTATTGCAGAGTTTTAGGATTCATTCTTGCTCGGGCCTGATTGCTGCAGTAGGTATGGCGGCATACATGAGGTGTTATTGACGGCATCTGAATTTTGTAGATGTCGTTATACCGCTTAACTGCATGCTGGAACCTGTGCTCCCAGTGCAGAGCCACTTCGGGCATTCCGTCTTTATCCCTGATAAGGAATCCGGCATAACCTTTAACGATTACCTCCGGCAGATCTGTCGGTCTGTTTTCCACCAGGGACTTGAACATCTGATAGACTTCCTCAGTCATCGGCAGCTTGCGGGTACCGGCGCTGGTCTTGGTGGGGCAGATGTCGTATTTGCCGGATCTGAATCTTTGCACCTGATGATTGATATCGATAATTCGGTTTTCCAGATCTATATCCTTTAGTGTCAGACCGCAGAATTCCGATATTCGCATTCCGGTATGAAACAAAATGTAAATTGCCTCATAGTACTTGCAGTAGATGTTGTCGTCATGAATAAATTTAAGAAACTTGTTCATCTGCTCTCTGGTGATTGCAAGTCTTGTTTTTTCAGTGTTGTAAATCACTCCGACCAGCTCAAATCCGAAAGGATTCTTCATCAGCAAATCATCATCCACCGCCATCTGAAAAGCAGGTCTTAACACACCGCGAACGGTTTTAATCGTGCTTGAACCGCGACCGTCTGACTGCAGCTTGATTAAGAAAAGCTTGGCATCAGAGGTTTTTACCTCACACATCTTCCGGTCTCCGAATTCCTCATTCTTAAGCAGATTACGGACAAAATTGTAACCGATACGTGTCGATTCTCTGACACCTGTTCTGGTCTTAAGATACCTGTTATGAAACGACTTTTGTCAAGCAGTAATTTAGGCAAGACATTTTTCTCAGTCTAAGCACGGCATTGGCCACTCTGTTATACGGGGATTGGTTACCTCAGGTCAATGGTTCGCCGCGAATTCTATTGGTCTTACGTCGAGGATCACTTCACTTATTTCAGTGCCATCAAAGCGTGTTCGTAGATAATTCAAACCTTCTTGATGAAAAACGTCTTATCTAAATCACTGTCGTCTTCAGATGTTTAAAAACACATCCGTCTATACATTTATCCTGATTAACCCCTCGGCCGGTATTACTTCTCCAGCTTCGTTATTACCACATTCGTAGTTGG
>NZ_JNKD01000084.1:0-6886 GCF_000701925.1 Ruminobacter sp. RM87
ATGTTTTTACCTCCCATCTTGGAGTTCAGTTTGTTACAGGCTCCTATAAAACCGTCGTAATCCCCCGTATCGCAGGCTCGGCTGATTTCAGTAAAGCCTTCATAAAATGCCTGTTTATAAAAATTCAGTCTGTCATCGAAATATTTCTCCAGTTCTTCCCGACACTGTCTGATGAATTTGATATGTTCCTGGCATTCGCGTTCTATCCTTATTCTGTTTTCCCTGGATAATTTTGCGTCCTTAAGAGAACTTACAAGACAGCCGTAACATGCTGATGACAGGGCATAACCGAGAGCCGAACCGATTACAGCTCCTACTATCGGAATCGGAATGACTACCTGCCCCACCGTTGCCGACATCGAAGCCACCACCATTGAAAAACCACTCTGTCCCATCCGTTCCAGACATTCGGCACCGTCTATGGTACCGTTAAGATAGGCATGAAGGGACTTACCCGCTTCCAGAGTCATATTGACCATGGCAGCAGGAAGATTGGTTTTTGAAAGGTTACGCAGAACATCCTTCCCTGAATTCTGCATTGTCCCCTTAAGCGCAGAGCCGAAAAAACCTACGGCATATCCTCCGGTGGCAGCCTTTCCCGTTGTTTTTGCTATGTCACAGACAGCATCCTTAGCGTCAATATTCCCCCTGTAATACTCACAGATATTTTTGATAACGGCAACTGAACCACCGATTACCGCGGCATTTCCAGCCTGTTCAAGTCCTGCTCGGTTGGATAGTTTTACGACATCGGCAGCTGTTGAAAGAAAAGGATGCTCTCTGGCAAAAACGGCATCATCCTTGGAAATGCCACTGTCCTTTACCCGTGACTTCAACTTCTTAAGTTTATCTATCTGCTCAGATTTTTGCTTAACTACGTCATCCTGACATTTTCCCGAATCAATCTGCTTCTGAAGCTTATCGATTCGCTTGTCAAGCTCTGACTGAATCTTGGGAACTCCGTTTTCATCCGTTTGGAAATAATCCGAAGGAAGGGTAAAATCTGCTCCGTTATCAATATACTTCTGATAATCTCCGGACATCAGCTTATCAACACATGACTTAACATCATTGCCGACAAACTTCATCTGCATCATGCTGACTATTCTGCCGTCCTTCGTTTCATAATGGTCAAAAAGCTCATCATACTCGCCACTGTTCTTAAGGTCTGTGGCAACTATTCTTTTCTTATCTCCGTTAATTCTGTATTTAGCATTCTTTCTGGCCTGATACTTAAGTTCAGCCGAAAAACCGGACTGCTGCTTAAGATTCTGTTCCGCATACTCCGGATTTATCTTATGCTCACCAATATCCCTGAGGCCTTTTTTAAGATCCATTGCATGATTTTCAGCATCGGTACCTGTATAGACATACAGGTGCTCCTTCACGGCATCCCCGTATCTGCCCACAGGATCATTAGCAGCCCCGAGAATGGCTCCGTCAAGCAGGCTTTCAAACCTGCTTTTTTTCATGTTTTCAGGGAAATGATTTTTCTTTGTCATAAAAACACCGTTACGGACGTAAAACCAATACCGTACTAAGAAATTGCGACAAGATCCGGATATTCCTGTTTAATGCGTTCAGGATCTGATTCATCCGAAGGCTTTCCGGATTCAGTAAGTATTTTCTTATCAAGAAGCGTTTTCAGCAGTTTAACGGCCGCCCCAAGCACTGCCACCTTATTCTTGGCATCAGAGGGGAAAGAGTTCCATTCAGTACCGTACTCATCTATCGTTTTCTCGAGGTTTACTACCCCTCTATCACATACTTTGGCCAATACGGTTATAGCCTTTCGCATAAAGTCTGCGTGTTCGGAAATCTTATTACAGGTCGAACACAGAAGCTCCATCTGTTCGGCATAATCATTGGCCTTTGCGAAATTTGACTTTGCCTCCTCAAGATTCTTACTGGCCTTTGCCCCCATAACGCAACCCAGAATAAGAAGAGCCGGAACGGCAACAATACCGCCAAGCACCATTGTTCCTGCAGCGATTCCGCCACCTCCGGCAGCAAGGGTTCCACCGCCAAGCCAGGCAAGCGTGGCATTAGTTGCAGCCGCCCCGCTCAGTCCCGAAATTGCAGTTCCCGTACCCGCTGACGCGAACCAGCCGACGGCACCGTAAGCCCCATAAGCCGCGGCAGCTCCGGCTAAACCACCACTTACAGTACCTTTAAGGACATCTGATGCAATTACGGTCATTTTTGAAAGCTCCGCTATATTGGCACTGTCCAGATTCAGATTTTTAAACTCGGATACTGTATCTACCTCCGAAAAATTAACGTTTTTTATTTTTCCGAACGTTTTCAGAAAACTGCCGATTGTCCGATCAACCGTCTCAAGTTTTACTCTTCCCAAAGACTCTATGGACTCATTAGCACTTTTCCTGCACTCATCGGCTTTCTCAGAAGCTGATGATATAATTTCACCGGCACGTTCAGAGTAATATGAAGCTTTACTGTTGTCCTTTACGGCTTTAATCGTTTTGGCACCAGCCATAGCACCGCCGGCCGCAAGTACTCCCCATACAAGAAATGGTAATGGCATGACATATCTCCTTACTTTGCTCTCACAGGTATTTCTGACCTAAACGAAAAGACAGGCGAAGACACAGCAGTCACCTGTCTATTTTATCGTACTTATAATGTGCGGAACTTCTCAGCGCAGAATATAAAAAAGTATTGGAATTTAACTAATATATAAACTTTGCAAAACGATCTCCCCAAAACTCCATGATTCCTAAGAACACTATATTTTGTATCACCAAACGCCTTTTCAAATAAAACATGTAATTCTTTATCGTTCTGATAACCTGATCCAGAAAACACCATTGCAGCAATGGTTATTGGATCACCCATTATATTTCCTTCCATACCTAAAAAAGCAGCAGGATCAAACCAAGGAACACTCTCCGTCAGGCACTTTAAAGCGCCGTAGATCTTAGTTTTACAATCTTCAAGCACTTTTATTACTCCAAGTTCCTGTAGCTTTTCATCAATTTGGTTACCGGTACTAGTCGTAAACACAAGCATTCCACCAACATTAGTTTCTGGATCTATTGTGTCTAACTCACATGGAATATTTCGAATAAACTTTGCACCTAGATCGGTAAGCTTCAGACTTTCTCGGTCAATAAGCTTTTCAAAAACAACATCGGCTTTACGATCGCATGATTCTAACAGTTCCTCAAAAGCACTTTCGCAATCAAAATCATTAATTGCAGTATCGCTTTTTAACATGTTTTCTGACCATTTCTTTAAAGTTTTTTCACCACTTTCATTCAAAAAATCATAAATAAAGTCGTTCCCCATGTAGGAAGGTAAATTGTAAATCTCATACACTTCTCCGTTTTCGTCTCGAAAAAATAGCTTTTTAGCCAACTTTTTCTTAAATTGTTCCTTCTGCTCAGATTCGAGCACTTCATTGATTTCATCAGATAAAGACATAATAACCCTCCATTAGTCATTCTTCTTAATTTAAGTTTACATTTGTTTTTTTTTTGAACAGCAAAAGGAGACATCTGATTTCAATTTTGTGATGTAAATATATTTTTTAGATTTATCTAAGAAATATTTTCTGTATTCTGTCTAATGATTAACCATTTTTAACACCACATCCAATGTGCCGTTATCCTGTTGAGCATAACGCATCACATCTCGCACCATTCCATTGGTTCCTTGGACAAAAAGCACAGTCATCCTCATAACACCTGTTTATCGTTACATCAGGTGAGTCCAGAGTGGAATATGATGACGAAACGGTAATAATTCACGAAAACGAAGCCTTTATGATTGAAGGTATCAGACCTCATGTGGTATGGAACAATGCTGACGGTACCACCACGATGATAGGTATCACCATTACCCCTGAATAAATGTTTTTTTATTGGCATCTGCATTCAGTACGGCGAACTGCTGCTAATTCTGATGTTTCTGCTCAGTTTTTTCCAGACTTTCGCTTTTTTTCCGACATCCGGTAAATTTATAATTTACCGTCAGAGATTCAAAGCTGTTATCAATAATGCCTTTTATTATTTAGTCCGTAATATCCCGACAGGAATTAAGTACAGAATTCTTTTCATCACCGCTTTTCCGAACAACGGTAATTTCAATACGTATTTCAGGCAATCAAAATAAATCATTGAACACTCTGTTAAACATCTAACATCACTACCATACTGATTCATAGGATAAAAAAAGGAATTAGGAAGATATGTTATGCCGCAATTTATTCCGTTCGTATCTTGACCTTTTTTCCTGAAAAGGCAATCCCGAATTTTATGATGTCAGCTATACCTTCAGTTCTTATTTCGGCATCATAACCTTTTACGTTTATCTGATTAAGAGCCTCTGCGGATAACGCATCCAGATTCTCTTCATTCAGTTCTTTATTCCATTTCAGTTCCATTAGTATAGCGGGATACTTATTATCTCTCGGAATCATGCAGATATCATATCGTCCGTCACCGGATTCCCTGTTGGATCTGATCCTGTATTGATTATCCATCAATGCGATTAAACCAAGAACCAGGCCATGATAAAACCCTTCAGCACCTGCATCATAGAAACTGATGCTGTTCTTCATATACTCTTCGATTCCGTCCTGAAGTTTCTTTGTGTCCCGTGCATAGAGGCTTTCTGCAATCTTGTTGGCCGTAGCTCTCCTCATCGCACCAATCTGCATAAGATGTGAAAGAATTTCACTTTTATATACTGCAGCAGTCTCTCTGTTTGGAATGGCAACCTCACACAGCCAGGCTCCATCTCCCTGAAGAACCTTCTTCACGGTTTTCAGATAGCCGGCAACCAAAAGCAGGCTGTAGATGTTAGCAGGATCATCTGCTAAAGATCTGTACACGACGTTCTGATCGATTCTAGCAATAACAGGTTCGCCACGAAGAAGTGAATACAGTTTTTCAGAGATATCATCCGTTGCCGCATCCAAAACATCTTCCAGAACTTCATTTTTTCCGGTGTTCACCAAATATGCCTGTGGCAGACATCCCTTGGAAAGATAATTGATTACTGACCATGGGTTATATATTTCCTTACTTCCGAAAAAATAGCCGTCATACCAATTCCTAAGCTCATCAGCTTTGTCAGAGGCTCCGTAGTAAGAAAGCATTTCTCCAACTTCCTGTTTAGTGAACCCGAAATAACCGTCGTACTCCTCATCCATGACCGAACTGACAGCCAGATTGTTCAGACCACTGAATATACTCTCCTGCGCTATTCTTAAGATACCGGTAAGGAAACCATATGACAGGTTACTGTTATCTTTGAATGCACCGGAAAAAAAATTCCTCATAAATCCCACAATCTCATCATAAAACTCTTTCGAATATTCTTCCTGAATCGGAGTATCGTACTCGTCAATAATGATGATTGGAGCCTTGTTGTAATGAACAGTAAGCATTTTTGACAGTTTTTGAAGAGATGAGGAAAGTTCTACTTCATCAGCCTCACCATTCAGAACCTTCTCAAAATATTCCTTCTCATATTTAGCAAGCCTGTCACTGTTTCCAAGTTCGGAGTGTCTCCCGAATTCTTCCTGAAGCAATCCAGAGATCTTTGCAAACGTTGCTTGCCAAGAATCATATTTAACGTCTTTAAATGTCAGAAAAATTACGGGATATTTTCCCTGATGGCACCTGTACTCCTCGCCACACTGCCAAATGGCTTTGTCAGCAAAATACCGGCCCGTATCCTCATCCGATATTTCAAAAAAGACTCTCAGCATATCCATGTTCAGAGTCTTTCCGAATCTTCTTGGTCTCGTAAACAACGATACAAGAGCTTTGCGATCCAGAAAATCCCTGATTAAAAGAGTTTTGTCCACATAATAGTATTCAGACTGCGCCCGGATATAATCAGAAATCCCGACCGGAAGCGGTTTTCTGCCGTTCGCCCCACCAGACTTAACGTATCTCCCGGTAACTATGCGACTGTCAGCGGGGCGCTCTGCTCCGTCAGGTATCTGCCACTGTCTTCCGAGTTTAACAGCCCCCGGAATCTTTCCTTCCTCGCAGAATTCCCTTACTCTGCGTTCTGATATACTCCATACTGCAGACATTTCCTTACAGGATTTCATATAGGCATTCTCCAATTGCATCGGTCATTTACCACAGCATAAACATTATTCGGAAGGATGTCAAATTATTATCGATATCCTTCCGAACATCATTCCGAAAGATATCGTCACCACCTCATGAATTCTGCTCTCCTAAAAAAACAGCCTTTCCTGCAATCTTTACCATATTTTCCCGCACTCCGGCAAAAGAATTCCCTTCTTTCCGAGGCATGTGAGCATACCTGATCAGACTTCCATAAACGGAGGCGTCAATACGGAACGAGCATGAAGCGTGAATTGGCCCTTACAGGATTCTCGGAAATTTTAAGCAGACACATGCTGACACAGTAGACATGCTTTTCAGATGAAGGAACAGTGACTGCTTCCTGCCGACAGACCAATTCTTTCAGTTGAGAAAAATATCTAATATATTATCTTTTATGTTAACAGAGAGGTGTTTGAACTTGCAGTCAACGTAGCCACCGTTCTGTTTTTTACTCAGTGCTGCTTAACGAGCTTGGACGTAATGTGATTTAGTAGGCCAGTTTTAACCAAATTACTTTACCATCGTTAACCAAATAGTTTACCACCTCTAACTTAATTATCAGGCCATCTATAATTTTTTCTGCCAGATTTGTTTACCACGATTAATCTAATTAACAGTCCATTGTTAACTTTTTTACTTTACCACGCTTAACCTTAATATGTTACCACTGAAGGACAACCGGCATAATTGCCGATTATCCTATTCGTCAGTTACTTAAGAGATTTAGGAGGAAACAGTTCCATACTCTGGTCACTTATAAGCTCTTTCAGATA
>NZ_JNKD01000085.1:0-6760 GCF_000701925.1 Ruminobacter sp. RM87
TTTAAGGGATGCATTTTCCTGGGAAGAGGCATCAACTGGCCCGTTGCCATGGAAGGAGCGCTAAAGTTAAAGGAAATAAGCTACATCCATGCTGAAGCATATGCCGGAGGGGAACTGAAACACGGTCCTATAGCATTGATTGATGAGAACATGCCTACGGTAATAGTTGCTCCGTCAAACGGACTGCTGGACAAGCTTCGCTCAAACATTGAATCTGTTAAGGCCAGAAAGGGATTTGTATATCTCATCAGCGATGAGAAGTCCGCAGTTTCATTCTCAGCTTCAGGTATACCGGAAAACAGTTATTTTGTAATACCGAAGGTTGAGGAAGTGATTGAGCCGATAGTTTATACGGTACCGCTGCAGCTTATAGCGTATAAGGTTGCGGTACTCAAGGGAACTGACGTGGATAAGCCTAGAAATCTGGCTAAAAGCGTAACAGTTGAATAATGTTATTTGATATTACACAATCCTATTATTAGATAAAAAATGAGTGTTTCTTATTGGAGAAAATTATGATTTTTAATAACAAAGAACTAGGCTTTTTTAATTCCATTGATTCTGTGTCTGAACAATTGCAGGTAATTGATTCTATGATATCAAAATACAAAATTAATGAGAAAGAATTAATTGACTTTATAAACAAAGAATTATGTCGAAATTTTGAGAATAAAAATTATGAACAAGTTCTTCAATATTTCAGAATAAGTTATAAAATCAAAGGTATTTTACCATGGAAATGTTATGCTTATACAAGATTGTCAGCTAGGAATTTATTTTCTAAAAAACCAAACGAAGCTTATAACTACTGGTTATCTTGTTCTTCAGACCAAGCTTTGACAGCTTATGACATATCTAACAATATTTTTCAAAAATCTGACACCAAAGATAATATTTGCAAAAAATATAGTAAATTATTAACTCAAATCGTAGGAAAAGAGTGGATAAAATACTATAGTAACGCTTTTGACATAATTTTAAATTCTATTTTTAATCCATTAGCAGATAGTATCAACTGTGAATTACATAATTTCAGAGCTATAGTAGTATCAGGTATGGGATGGTCTGGAAGTAGTGCAGTATATGACTATTTAAGAGAATTTTCATCAATTTATCCAGTCTTAGGTGGTGAATTATCGATTATAGAAGAAAAGGAAAGTTTTCTTGGTTTAACTTATATAATTGACAATTGGGATAAAAATTTAGATGTTATAGACGAACTCGTTACTAAATGGGCTATAGAGTTTTTCTTTATTAATTTATTAGGTTGTTACCCAATTATTCGAGATGACGTATATAAACAAATTTTATTTTATCGTAAATTTAATATCAAGGATCCTTTCAAATATGCTGAAGGAGTTATTCAAATTTCTTCTATACTCTCAAATTTAATTATTTATGCCAAAAAACGAGATCTACTTTCCGTAAATAAGACAGCAAAATTATTAGCTACTGCTATTTTAAATATAGCAACAATAGACGCTCCTAATAACAAAATTCCGTTGTTAGATAACGCGATTCATTTTCGCAATTTACAATTAATTAAGTATTTTGACTCTGTTGATTTAATTTGCGTTGAAAGGGATCCTAGATCAATATTTGTATCTCAACTAGAAGAACGTGCTGATTTTGACAATAATATTGTTGCATTCACAAATTCTCAAATTGCTAACAGAGAATTATTATCCCAAAAAAAAGAGTCACTTGATGAGAATTCAGCCAAGAGGTGCTCGTTTATTAAATTTGAGGATTTTGTATTATCTTCAAATTTTAGGTCTAACCTCGTAGAAAAATTAGAATTAGATTCAAAAACATGGACAGAGCGTAATAAATTTTTTATACCTGAAAACTCTTCTAAAAATGTAATAAATTTCCTAAATGACGTCCATACAAAAGAAATTCAGTACATTTATGAAAATATGAAGGAATACTGTTTAGATTACTTAAATGAAACTACAAAACCTGATGATAACTAATAATTCAGATTTCAAACATAAATTCTTGAGGGGAAAATAAAATTCAACCTTAATCCTTGCGATAAAGGTGTTTTTTAAAAACATGTATTGATTTTTGTAGGGAGTGACATAAAATTCGTGTATTCCTGTTAAGTCTGTTAATATTAAAGACTTAATTGGAGTTATATGAATATGGCAAAAAAAGATATTAAGCGAAATCCAGCTGCTGAAAAATTGCAGATTTAATTCTCAATAATTATGACGTACAAAATGCTAAGGACGTTAATGAAGCCTTAAAGGACGTCTTTGGACCTATTTTTGAGAAGATGCTTAATGCCGAAATGGATGCACATCTTGGTTATGATAAGAGTTCATCCGAACCAAAAGAAACCGAGAATCGCAGAAACGGCTATGGCGAGAAGACCATTCATGGTTCCTTTGGTGAAACCTCAATATCCGTTCCCAGAGACAGAGATGGTTCTTTCAAGCCTGTCGTAGTACCTAAGCATCAGAAGGATGTTTCAGAGATTGAAGGCAGGGTTTTGGCAATGTATGCCCGAGGCATGAGCCAGAGAGATTCAGGATATCTATGGTTTTGAACTGTCACAGGATAAAATCTCTACTATTACGGATGCCATTCTTAACGACGTAAAAGAATGGCTGAACAGACCTCTGAAACCTCTATACAGCTTTGTTTTTGTTGACTGTATTTACGTCAAAATGAAGAATGAGCGAGGTGTTGTTGATAATCACGCAGTGTATGTGCTTCTTGGCGTTGATTATGAAGGGTTTAAGGAAGTTTTAGGTCTTTATATCAGTCCTACAGAATCCAAATCCACATGGATGAAAATCTTTGATTCCATCAAGGCCAGAGGTGTTGAAGATATTTTGTTCCTATCCATGGACGGCGTATCCGGCCTCGAAGAAGGAGTCCATTCCATTTTCCCTCAGACTGTTGTTCAGCGTTGTATTGTTCACCTTATCAGAAATGCCACAAAGTACATTCCTTCAAAATATTTGAAAGAATTTTGTGCTGACTGTAAGGCTATGTATGGAGCCATTAATCTGGAATCGGCTGAAGCCGCCTTTGAATCTTTAAAAGACAAATGGGGTTCTGACTATCCTGGAGCCGTAAAAGTCTGGGAGAACAATTTTAACCATGTACGTCAGCTCTACAATTATCCGGCCGACATACGCAAAGTGATGTATACGACCAATGCCATTGAGTCTGTAAATTCCAGCCTTAGGAAAGTAACCAAAAAGGATTCTTTGAAAATGAAAACTCGGTATTCAAAATTTTCTACCATAGAATTACCGGCGAACTTGCTAAGAAATGGAACAATGCTAAAATACAGAATTGGGCAAAGGTTTTGAACCAGCTATCCTGTCTTGATGAAACCAGTACAAGGATAGCTAGGTACATTAGATAATTTTTCAAAAGGGGCTTAACAAGGTTTTACACGGAATCGCGTTCACTCTCTGTTTGTGTCTGTTCTGACGTTTTTTGAAGGCAAATTCTTCGTGCAGATCTAATACGAATTTCTGAACATAGGCTATCTACTTGATAAACCAGCGACCGAGCGTTTTGAAAAACATGGCTGTTGCTTTTTCACAACAACTTTTTAAATACTTTCTGTGCAATAAATTTGCCCCCAGATCATCATAATATCTAACGCTATCTTTAAGATGTTTTTCGCCAATTGTTCTTTTGAATTTCAAAAACTCCTCAAATGTTTCTTATGTCTTTATTTGTGTCGTTTGATTATTGCGTATATATAGCAATGTCTTATGCACATAGACCTGGACTTATAACACTGTAGGATTCTAAATCTGCGTAATAGCTTATGCTTATGTTTGTAGAAAAAATCTTGTTACTCGTCTACCTAACGTAAATTATGATTATTTCATCTTTAGTTATGTAACAATAAAAAGCTATACTTGTTGTCATTTCCGTTACACCACATATTCTTCATAAGAATACTTATCCATTTTGGATTAAACTTCAATATAAGCCTAATATTTTCACTTTCCAGCCTATAACATACAGTCAAGAAAAGGATCTCATGCTATTAGTACCAACTGCCATATAGAGATATTAGGTCTGACTAATGTGTTTTACTACGCCCATTCATAAAACAGCGTTGTTTTGTATACAAGAAGTTCAGTGGTACATTACATAACAAACAGCGCGTAACCTTTTTAAAGAAATATCTACAATAACGCAACTACATCTTCCGACTTGGAATCACTCTTATACACAAGGATTTTTTGGTAGCAATTTTACAGTTAAGTATTCTGTTAGGACAGTTTTTGTTTTTTAACTAGGACTTCATTGTAAATAATTCATCAGTAATGGAAAAAATAATGTCAGGCAAGCATAGAAACATTGATAGTGATACTTACTATTCATTTATATTTAACAAATAAAGCACGTAATTACTCTCTCAAAAATTACAGCGAAAGCTATTAATGAAAAAGAAGGAAAAAAAGAATTTAGAAAAAATTTTTGGTCATCTAGTCTACTATTTCCGTGGTGTATGTTTTTTATTTATATTTCTCAGTACGACTATATAATAAAAGACGCTTTACATCCCCATTTCTAGCTTTTAAATTTTTATCACACATCTATGTGATCTTTTTTTAGGGAAAAATCTTTCTAAAAATCAATACATGTTAAAACAAGTTGCACAGAATAAGTTATGTAACGATTTTTCTTAAGGAACAAATTGGAATAGTGAATTAGCGACTATTAATATATGACAACCGTGAAGTAATAGAGGTAATCAAATTATGCATTTCAGTACATTAGAATATATGCTTGAATTCTACAAATGGGAAAAAGAATATGTGAAAGAATTAAAACAAAGTTTCTACAGAGTAGCTATACCTTTTTCATCAGCTAATTTTAATATAAGATTCAAATTTAAATTTCAAAAAGAACTTTTAAGAGATGAATTTTTTAATAGAAAATTTGTGTTTATCAAAATAAATAATGCTACATCTACACTAAAACCAATTAAGCTTCATCAATATAAAACAGACTTAAAAATAAATGACCAGTCTGAATCACAGTTTTTTTCAACTCTAACAGGAGGAATTCAATTTAATAATTTCAAAATTATTAGATCAATACATAGTGGGGAACGCTCTAATATTGGCGACTTTGCTTTCTATATTAAATATACAGGAAATCATAATAATGTTTATGTAGAAAACACAGGTAATACATTTATCGTATACGATAACGAATTAAAGTACTCTTTTGATTTCGTTGATTATCCGTTGCTTGAGCAATTATATAATGCGTTAAGTCAGTTGGATAATTTTTATCTAGAACATAAAATCATAGAAAACAAAAAAAGCAGTCAATTAGCTCCTTTTTCTAAAACCTCATTAGTTAATTCAGTTTTACTTAAAAAAGATAAAAAATCTAATGAGTTTTATAAGATCCAAGATTCAGCCCCTCTATTTGTACCTTTTCAAATTGATAATATGTTCCATCAAGTTGAGATAATTAAATATAACAATAAAATCTATACTGTTATAGATGGAGAGCAAATTGTTGACGCTACAACGCCTAATGACAATTACGATTTGTTGCTTAGCGATGAACTAGGTATAGATTACACAGACTTTATAATAAACACTAACGGGTTAAACGACGCGGAAATCGTAAACGATGCTGTCATATCATCCGCTAATCCTCATATTTTAATTTTTGAAGGACATGGTATCAAGGATTGCTCATTGAGTACAATTAACTCAAAAGATAGCAATGTCAATCGATATGTTAACAAAGATAGATTGTATTATTTGTTTGAATATTTAACCCAAAAACAATATGTTCCTGTATCAATCAAGGATGTCGCTTTTTTCTATAATTGTCATGATAAAAAATTACCGAAAAGATGTTTTGTTCCAGTATTTGACGACTTTAGATTTGAATATTGTCTAAATTACAATTATAGAAGCATTTTTAGCACATTTAATGTCAAACCTTGTCTAGCAATTATTACAGATAAGCAAGACGATATCTGCTTTAATTCCGTTACATACAATCTGGATAAAGCAGTGACGATATGTAATAACAATGATTTTGATCTCGTAAGTCATACGAGAAATCATCGCTCATTAACAATGTACACAAAACCTTCAGAATATATGCAAGAGTTATTGGAAGATATACAAAGTGCGGATAATCATATGATTTTATCGAATATTCTAGTGTTTCCTTTTGGTCATGCAAATACGTATCTTATTGATACATTAAAATGGTTAGGATTTAAATTAGGTATCAATGTCCATAGAATGGGAAAAAATATTAAATTAAGGGAAAAATATAACCTTGTACGTATAGATATCGGTGCTCGAACAGAATTAGAAGAAATTTTATCGAAGATATTATAAAGATCTAGATAAAAAATTAAATAGATTAGGATAACAGATACATAAAAAAATAAGAGCATGTGAAAATCTTTCTGTAAATAGAAAAATATCCTGAGAAAATTTTTTAAGCAGTAACCAGAAGGTCACTGCTTTGGTGTTATTAATATTACCTGTTTGTTTTTATAAGTCAAGATTTATGTTTTATAAATAAAATAGTCAATTATTTCTATTGAAATTTAACCATTTTTATTAAAAAACAAAATAATTCCTAGACGGAAGTTTCAGCTTCCGTCTTTTGTTCATACCGGAAATCAGTCTGGTAATCGGCCTTCATACATTATCTGAAATTCACCGTAGATTACTCCCCAGTTTCTTAGAGGCATGGTCCATTTTTTGGTTGCTTCAAAAGTGGAAAGATA
>NZ_JNKD01000086.1:0-6597 GCF_000701925.1 Ruminobacter sp. RM87
TCTTTACCAGATTTTCATGCTGACCTACCACGCCGTTGTCATCTGAACATGAATATTTGAAGTTGGCAATAAGCGCGCCTATCTCATTCTGTGCTTCAGGCATTTCGGAATAAAGATTGTCAGCCCATTCCTCATATTCAACAATGAACACGCCCACCGACTTGCGGTCCTTGACGATTTCGTCATAGTTGTCGGAACCGAGGGCTTCAAGCACCTTCTTTTCAACCAGGGACTGGTAGGTCAGAAGGTTAAGCATTACATTATCAACGTAGTCATCAAAAACCTTAAGCTTGAGTTCCTGAATCATCTGTCTGAAAACGGGGAGCCACGCAATGAAGTCAGCCTGACTCTTGTTGGCCTTGATGGTAAGCTCCATGTTCTGTCTCTTCAGATCAGGGATGGTATCGATAATATCAAGGTAACTTCTTGATAAATCCGCAACCTTGGACATTCCCCTCATGATTTCCTGATCATCTCTTGATAAATCAATGAACCTGTTGAAGCTGTTCTCAAACTCGTTTCTGGAACTGTTGAGTATTTTTATCTGACTTGTCAGTTCGTCATCAGTTTTGGCGTAGATGACATTATTAAGCTGCATATTCAGCGATAAGAGTTTTATTTCAATTTCATATGTTTTATTGTACAGATCTCTGTTTTTTCTGTCTGTTCCGTTCAGGTAACTAAGCAGCCCGTTATAGGTAACATCCTCGCTTACGTAATTTGAAAGAACGCTCCCGGCAGTGCCGGCGATGATAAGTATCAGAGCTGCAGAACAGGCTATTACTTTTAATGCAGTATTTGATTTTCTTTCTTCAGAAAAATGCTTACTGCCGGCATTATTTCCTTTTTTTCCGGTTTTACTGAAGATGTCTGACTGTCGGCTGGAAAAATTATCTTTTTTCCGGTAATCGGAATAGAAAGGAGGTACATCCCTGCCGCATAATGGGCAGAATTTGGCATTATCCCGGAGTTCGAAGTTACAGAACTGACATTTCATTTATATTTCCTGTAGAATTATATGTGATAATCGATAAAAACAGATGTTTTATTCATAAACCGTTTAATTAGAATGGATGTTTAAGGATAACAAATTGTATTAACGGGATGCAATGAGTTTTGAAATGAACGGATTTGGAATGTACTGTTTGCAGTCAGATTCACTGAATTTTTATCCGTCTTCTGACCGGAGTCTCTGTTTTCTGTTCATACCGGGCCTTTTTTGGCCGGTTCGGTTTAAATGTTATTCACGATGTACTGGAGTTGTTTATGGCATTGATTAATTTTTCCGACATCCTAAAAAAGGCGGGATTTGATCCCGGTAAGGTAAAACTGATAAGGCACAGCCTTACCGACAGTAATTTCAGAAACTGCTACATGGCCGGTAAAGTATTTGAGTATACGTGCCATCAGAAGAGGAATTTCAGTAAGGGGTATGATTACTGGGCCACATTTATCAGCGGCTCTGGTACTCTTGCCAGGTTTCATTCCATTTACAGAGTCGGAGATTCCAGACCGGATACCGAAGATATCATACCTGAAGGAATTCCTGATTCAGAGGCTTTACATTTTAAAGGCAATGATGCGTATTACGACCTTGAAAGACTTGATGTTCTGAGTGAATTTGAAGGAAAACTCACCATTGAATGGGGAAATTCGGCCAGAATGTGGCATCAGAAAGGTACTACAGAAAAAGCAGTGGTATCAATCCAGCCGAATGAAAAGAAGGTGTTTTCAGGTTTTGAAAATCTGGTTCTTTCTTTTGATGAGCTCAAGGAAATCGTTGATAATCCTGAAGTCTACGATTCATGGCGTACAGCTTTATCTTCTGTTTATGCCATATATCTCATAGTCGATTCTGAAACGGGAAGGCAGTATGTCGGTTCCGCTTACGGAAAGGACGGTCTCTGGGGTCGCTGGTCTGTGTATGTCGGAACTCATCACGGCAACAATAAGGAAATGAAGCAGCTTGTCTGCAGTTATACTGAAAGGTATCATTCTTTCCAGTTTTCCATACTTCAGATCCTGCCTAAAACGGTGACCGACAGAGATGTTACTGATATTGAGAGCTTATGGAAAAGCAAGCTTCTTAGCAGGAAATTCGGCATGAATGATAACTGATTTCAGGACGGGCAGAAATGCCGTTAAAAATAAACCACTGTCCGGACAGTGGTTTATCTGTACTGCTTAATTCTGAATAGCTGCGCTGCGATTCAGGTAAAGACTACCTGGCACTGCTTATTGCCTTTGCGTCATTTACACTGAGGCTTGGTGAATAGATGACAGTATTAAACATATTATCGGCAATGTTTGTATACATGTTAAGCTTGTTATTCTGCTTACTGTTTCTGTTTTCGCACTGTTCACCCATAATGGCTTTACGATCATCGGTTACGGTGTAGTTTTCACAGATTATCTGCTGTTTGAGGTTCGCAACAGTATCGTCATCAAAGGATTCCTTATCTGCAGGAGCTCTCATGAGCACGGCAATTTCTCCGGTACTCTTATTTGCAAGTATCTTAAAATTAGGATTTCCAGACTTGGAGAATTCTTCAAGACCGGCAGGCCATGCAAGAGCTTCTGAAGAAAAAATCATAAAAAGAGAGGTAAGTGCGAGGGGGAAAAAACTGTTCTTTAACATTTGTCTGTTCCTGTTTCCACTAAAAATCATATGTCACTGCCGACAATTCAAGTCTGTATGACACTGTGGTTGTAATAAACGCCGTGGTAAAGGCTGTGATTTAGACAACAGGCAAATAATACACCTGTATTTAAAAATTAGATACACTTATTTGTTAAAAATATGTAAATACAGTAAAAATATGTATTTTATGGAAATTCGAATCAGCGAGTTTCTGTTTCCTTTTCATATCTCCGGCGATAATATTCAACAGTGCGGTAATTTATGATATCTCTGAATTCAGCAGCAAATTCCGGTCTGGAGAGAATGTTGGAAAGTTTTGGATTAAGTGACAGAGTGCGCGGTTTTTCCTGTCTGAAAAACATATTTTCTGTCTTCAGCAGGAATTTTACAGGCATGTCGAATATCTTGTCAGCGTGACGTTTTCTGCTGATTTTCAGAAACTTTTCATATGTCATGTCTTTATCCAGATCTATCCAGTTTCTGTTGCCGGAAAAGAATGACAGCCAGCTCTGCAGAAGGTCCTTCTCTGTCACTGTTGATTTGAGTACGGAGCCGTCAAGAAAGGCTGTGAGTACCGGCATCTTGTACACCTTTGTCATTGCCGTGGTTTCCGCCATTCTCAGAAAATCACCTGCAAATCCCGTGTAAATCTCCTCCTTTTCAGGAGATAGTTCACCGATCTCCTTTAAAAAGCCGGAGTAGTTGCTGAAAGGATTATCCTTTGAGTGCTGAACGGCTTCAAGGTAAATGTCACTCTCCATGCCGTTGAAAAGTTCAATACGGTCGGGAACCTTTCCGGTTTCGGCCTTAATTCTGAAATACTCCTGTCTGATAAGCTCCTTTCGCACACTGTTTCTGCGGTTGAGAGAGGCGAAGAGATCCACCAGCCTTAAATCAAAATCTACCTGACAGCCGTCAGGCAGATTATTCTGTCCGTACGGATTGGTTCGGCTGTCCGATTTACCTTCGGTAAGGTATCTGATTACCTTTTCGGCTCTGACATAATTGCCGATAAAATCAAGTACCGTAAGGAACTGCTTGTCTGCACAGGTTCTTAAACCGCGTCCGAGCTGCTGCATGAAGATGACAGGGGACTCGGTCGGTCTCAGGAACATAACCATGTCCAGAGAGGTGATGTCTATACCTTCGTTGAACATGTCTACACAGAATATGACTCTGATTTCACCTCTGAGAAGTTTTTCAACGGCGGTACCGCGGTCTTCCGGGCATTCGCCGCCGGCATTGCTGTATACAGCCACTGCTTTGATATTTCTTCGGTTGAATTCACGCGCCATTTCCTCAGCGTGTTCTCTGGAGCAGCAGAACCCCAGTGCTCTGCGTGATCCGTATTTGAGATAGTTGCCGTAAATGAGATCGTGTCTTCTGACATTGCCGATGTAGGTTTCGTTAAGTTCTCTGTTGTCGTATCTGCCGTTAACCGGATGCAGTCCGGAATAGTCGGTGTCGTCATAGATGCCGTAGTATTTGAACGGTACCAGGTATCCTTTGTTGATGGCTTCACACAGTGAGATTTCATAAGGAACGTTATAATCGAACAGTTCAAATATGTCCTTTTTATCCATGCGCTCGGGAGTTGCCGTGAGTCCAAGCATGAATTTCGGCTTGAAGTAGTTCATGATTCTGCGGTACTGCGAAGCCACGCCGTGATGTGTTTCATCAATAATGAGATAGTCAAAGAAATCGGGAGTGAAGTATTTCTCGTTAAGATACTTGTCGTTTCCGAGAGTGGCAACAGATGCCATTATGACCGATCTGTCCGTGCATTTTTCCCCGGCATTGAAAAAACCGATGTCAGCTGTCTTTCTTATGGAGGCAAATGTTCCGGCCGTCTTTTTAAGTATCTCGTCTCTGTGGGCCACAAAGAGGATTCTCTCGAACTTCACTGAGTCAAACGCCGCAAGGGCGGTTTTACCGACTCCTGTCGCGGCAATAACCAGTCCCTTGTCGGCTCCTTCCTTTCTTGAGTGTTCAAGGGCATAGAGCGCTTCGATCTGGGAACCTCTCGGCTGAAAAAAGGAAGTTACCTTTTCTTCATCGTATTTCAGTATCGGAGGATGATGCCAGTGTTTTGAGTATTCCTTCAGAAATTCATCATCAACGGTTACGGAGTGGTTAAGCCAGAGATCCTCAAAGGTATGCATGAATTTGCGGCATCCGCGAGCGTCAGCTGCACTGTTGAAGCGGTAGTTCCATTCTATTCCGGAGGTCAGCGCGCTTCTTGAGATATTTGATGAGCCTATGAAGATTTCATGAAAATCATGACGGTGGTGAAAGATGCAGGCTTTCGGATGAAATGCCCTGTTTTTTTCTTTAAACATGCGCAGTTCAATGTCGTCACCGAGATGCTTTCTTAAAAGACAGAGCGCTGAAGGCTGGGTGATGTCGAGGTATGAACCTGTCAGTATCCTTATGGCCGCTCCACGTTCTGCTGCGGATTTCAGCTCATTAAGGATCAGTCTTACTCCGGATTCCATCAGGAACGATACGATGATGTCTATGTTCTCGGCTTTTCTCATGGAAACCAGAATATGTCCGAGCAGATGATCCCGGTATCTGTCATTGCCGGTACAGACATTGTTATCCGTGTAAAACGTCAGGTCGGCAGGATTTTCATAAACTTTTATCAGTTCCTCAGAAGCAGATTGAGCCATTTTTCCTCACTTCTCCCCGGTCTTACGTCGGCGGTTATCCAGTAGTCAGTTATGCGAAGCTTTGAATTACGGGCGAGAAACTCCCTGAAACTCTCCGGCGTGAAATCAGTGAAATATCTGCCGTTGCGCATCCCTTCAAAAGTACCGTATTTGAAGGAGGTATATATCGTGCCGGCAGGCTTCAGGGCTTTTTCCATGCGTCTGAAAACATCCCCAAGATCTGTTCTGGAAAGATGCAGAATGGAGGCACAGGCCCAGATGCCGTCAAACTCCTGGCGGTAATCTAGCTCACTGAACAGAAGTTTGATTACCTCGTGACCTGTGTTGGTCGAGGCCGTGCGGCACATTTCAGGACTTCCGTCGGTGGCGGTTACCCTGAATCCGCGTTCGAGGAAATAGAGAGTGTCGCGTCCCGAACCGCATCCGAAATCGAGTATGTGTGCCGATGGGGAAAGCTTCCTCAGGAATCGTTCCTGAGTATCTCTGAAATCAACTCCGAATGTTGAGTCACTGAATGACTGACAATTGTTTTTATAGTATTCAAGTGTCCTGTCCGTCATATTCCAGTCCGCCTGTAATTTTCTAAAATTAAAAAACAGCTTCTCAAAAATCAGGGGGTGAGGCTGAACGGCCGCCATACCCAGATGTTTTGAAACAGTTGCCAATTACCTATTATGACAGCAAAAAAAAGTGCTCAGCCATAAATTTATTGAAATGTGCGCTGAGACGGTCTGAAATATTGAACTCAATCAAGAAAGCGGCATTCTTTACAAATCAGTGAGACGCAGAGAAAACGAAAAACGGTTTGATACTTCCTTCCGTTCTCTCAGCCGTGTGTTTCTTAATCATGTTCCTTTCGGATAATGCGGTTTCCTGATTTCAGATGCTGCATGGTTCAAGAATGCGGAGGTAATGCTTCAGGTTCTGCAGTGATGCTTTTTCCTGTAATGTGCCATGCTGCTGTAAATACACATCTGCTGATCCTTCTTAACTTTTCATGAAAGTTACACTAAAGGGAGTTTCGGCTCCCTTTTCATATAATTTTAAACCTGCAAAAAGGTCATTAATTCCTCATAACTTTTTCCACTTTTAAGGTAGGCGTCCATGATTTCCTTGGCCTCATAATTTCGTTTGTGTTCCAGAAGTTCTTTGAGTTTTAACGTCAGCTTATCCTGCTTCATCTGAAGCTTTGATAATTCATCCTTAATCCTGGTGATTTCAGCTTCAATCGTAGAGATCGATTTCATTCTCGCCATTTTCGTCATCCTCTTCTGTTTGAACATG
>NZ_JNKD01000087.1:0-6371 GCF_000701925.1 Ruminobacter sp. RM87
GTTGAAGTTCTCGTTGATGGCCAAGTATTTGGCGAGCCTTATTATTACTAAGACTATATTGTTAAAAAAGCCCATTAATTGGGCTTTTTACATCAACCAAAATTATTCAAATTTAAATGTGTGCTCCATACCTGCACCAATGGTATCCGTTATTCCATCAACACACAAAGACTTCTCAATACAAGTAGAATCTTTTGAATCACTCCAAACAAAATCATTGCCATCTAAATAAGCTTTCATAACGTAAGTAGCATTATCATATTTCTTTGTTGCAGTAACTGTAACCGTTGATACAAGAACCTTTCCTTTACTCAAAGCCTTAGCAGTATAGTCATTCGACTGCACTTTAACACTTTCAATATCTTTGTTTTTTATGTAATGAGGAATTTCGTATCCCATCCCAGAAGTTCCATTAACACATACACTTGATGATTCCAAATTTTCAAACCAGCATAAATGTACCAATGGTGAAATCTCCCGCTTTATAGGATTAATCACCTTTTCGTGAAAGTTTTTTTGTTGTTCCGTCATCGCCTGAGCACAACAAATTACAGGTAACATTGCAAGCATACCGCAAAGAGCATATTTAATTTTCATAAGTTTTATCCTCTATATTAAAAAATTAACGAGATTTTCCTTTCTTTTGACTTGTGGAAATAACATTCTCACGAGCATTATTTCTTTCTTGATTTCTTTGCATCATTTTCATTCTGTCCGAGTTCTGTGTTTCTTTATTAACTTCTTTTGAAGCTTCTGCCTTTATCTGAATCTGTTTATTCATGTGCTCTCGTCTTTTTAATGATAATGATTGCTCTTGATTATTAAGTGATTGATTTTCCTGACTTTCAGCAATTGTTTCTTTTTTTGTTATATTTTCTTCCATCACCTTTATTCTTTCTGACTTCTGTTCATTTTCCTGATAGACGGAAGAGCCTTCAGTCCTGCTTTTCTTTTCCGATTTCGCATGCATGAACTGGAATCCTTCACTGTTCTTTTCTTTGTTATCATTGACCTTATCTACAGTTTGAGCTTCTTTAACATTCTTTTCGGTTTCAGTTTTTATTATATTTTCTTCTTGTTTAACATTTTTATTTTCAGGAGTTGCTGAATTTTTGGCTTTATTCTTTTTACTAGTGAAAAAAGTATTCCATAACTTACTTGGGAGAAAATTATTCCATAAGTTTTTAGCAAAAACAGAAAAATTTTCTGAACTACCATTCTTAACTCTAATTATTTTATCTGATATATCTTTATTTGAGAACTCAAACAGTAGCTCTTTTCTTATTCTGTTAATTGAAGCTTTTTTCAAGTCTTTATATATATTGCCATAAAAAGATTTATCTATTGCTTTGGCAAGCACGTATTCAGGAGATGCTTCATTAGATCCATAAATAATACCATCATGCCCGACATCAAAAGCCTTTAAAACAGTATCTTTTAAATTCTTAAATATTACATCTTTATTTTCATCAGAGATGTTAGAATTCTTAACGTATTTGAATACTTTAGCTATATTGTCATATAAATTATCTTGCAATTCTAGTTTTAATAATGCTGTTTCTTTTAAATCACCATTACCACAAACCACAGAAGCAATATTATTAAAACATCTGGCATTTACTATTGTTCTTTCTAAAAAATCATGGTTTTTACCTATAAAATTTTTAATCGTAGAATTTATTCCTTCTTTCGATGTCTTTATATGCTTTTTTAAATTGTGAATATATACATTAGGGCTTGATGGACATAGATTGGTATAAAAGTCTTTTTCAAATATAGCCTTGCATGAATTGATATCAAGGTCTTTTTTTAACATTGAAACAGAAGCTGAAACTAATTGCTTAAATCTAAGATTGTCCGTATACAATTGAGAAATCTTATTTTGATCTTTTAAGTCTTTAATTTCTTTAACCACAAAATCTAAATCTTTAAATAATTTCAACTGTTTTAAAAATTCATGGTGACCAATTGAAGAAATCACAATTGCCTTATCATCTAAACGATATGCATCTAATCTATGTTCACCATCCATATCTATTGAAATACAATTATCATTAGGATATGCTAAATAACCGACTTTTTTTGCTCCCTTATGCCATCTCAAAAAAGGTAGATCATTATCAGTCTCAGCCTTATAAATTAAGCCAAGGCATAGGTTAATTTTTTCAAACAAAACAATAAAATCAGGATTTTTATTTATAGCTCCCATACGAACTATACTGTACTGCTTGATGAATTTATCAGTAAATAAAATTTTCATTACCTTTATTCACCATCTTCATCATTTTCTTTATGCCATTGCTCCATACTTCGTTCAAATTCAGGCTGTTCAAGAATCATTTGCTCAACCAATCTATCTATTATTTGCCTTTCTTTTTCTCGCTTTTGCCTATATTCTTCAGGGTGTTCTCTTTTGAATCTTTCTTCCGCTTCAATTTTTTCAATAGCTCTCCTATGAGATATTTTAGCCATTGTCTCTGATATATAATCCTTGGTTAATTCCAAGTCATGATCATCTATAATACTGATTTTATTCTCATATCTGTAAAGCATCAGATTTGCAAGTAGCTCATCATCTTTTATTTCAATATCATCATCCGTATAGGAAAAAAGATCGACCATTCCTCTTAACTCATCCATGTGAGACATCAAAAAAGTCACTTTTTCATCATGAGTTTTATCCTTAACCTGTTCAATTAAGGCAATATAAGCCTTTTCGTAGTCAAGAGCATTAGCTCTATCTTCTCCATGTTTGCCATAGTTAACCATTTCTTCTGTAGAAGGAAAACCTAAAGAATCGACCTCTGGAGTATCGTCATTAGTTTCTTCCCCAAATATCTCAGGGAACTCTTTTTTAGTTAATTTATACAAATTTTTGGATAATTGTTTACGAGAAATCATTTTTAACCTCTATTTACAAAAGTAACTATTGCTGACGCTACCCACATTACAACATGTATCGCAAATTTACTAATCATCACATTCTACAGTAATAATTCCGTCACGATCCTGTAAGTCTCCGTTAAAATCACATTTTCCTTCACCAAACTTAAAATACCAGAAGATGTAAATCCAAGCAATTGGAGCTAAGAAAACAGCAAACATAAAACAAAAACTCATCGTTAACAGCTTCATAATCAACCATAAGAGAGCATTGGTAATAAAAATATTACCCCCCATTATCCAATTCACTACTGATTCGTACACAAATCTTGAAAACGGATAAAGAAACCAGCTTAAAGTCACCAGAGCAAAACCTTCCACCTGCCCCCAGTTAATGGTCGTGTGAGTTGCCATATCTGTCAAAGGCATGTGCGTTAAAATTATCAATGGTAAAGGAGAAATCAGGATAAAGTGTCTTAAAAAATATGCTGGCTGCAAACCACCAAAAATCCAACCTAATTTTCTGAACATAATAAGCTCCTCATATCATAATATGAGTTCATTATACTCCTTTACAAAACAAATACAAATAATTTTTATACCTATTTTGCGGAATACCTATCATTATTTTGGTGGTTTACAAACATTAACAAAAAAGATGTATGTTATCTATGCATCTTATGATCTTTTGTTCTAGCTTGATGACTATTCATTGTGTTTTTTTTTGAATTCTCTTCCATCATCTTCATTCTTTCTGATTTTTGTTCATTTTTCTGCTGGACAGTAGAATCATCTGCCCTGTTTTTCTTGTTGGCTTCCTCCTGCATGTACTGAAACCGTTCACTGTTCTTTTCTTTGTTGTCATTGACCTTATCTACAGTCTGAGCTTCTTTAGTGTTCTTATCGGTTTCAGTTTCAGTTCTGGAAGCTGTTTTAACTTTCTTATCCTTAATCTTACTTTTTGTGGTTCTCAATGAACTCAACTTCTTATTAGCAGACTCAAAGGCTTCATACGTTTCACGCAAGCCCTGTTTGTGAGCCTCAAGCCCCTGCTTCTCCTCTGCTGTGTAATCAGTGTCTTTCAAACGCTCCTCTGTCTCTCTGAGTTCCTTACGCAAGTAATCCATTGTTTCTTTTATGGTTCGTGAGGTCTCAAAATCGAATGAATCCCCCTGTTTCTGCTGTCCGCTTTTAGCCCTGGCATTTTCCTGAAATTCTTTTTCTCCCTGCTCTTTTTCATGGGATTTCTCTTCTGATTGTTCAGTTTTCTTTTCCTGAGTTTTTTCCTTCTGATGAGTCTGCTCTTCCTGATTCACACTCTGTTCCTCAGTTTCCTCCTGCTGTGATTCCTGAACATCTTTTTCTTTGGCCTCTAACCTTTCCATCTTTTCCTTAAGTTTATTGAAAGCTTTTTCTTTAGCCAACCCTGTGCCAACAAGAACTTTCTCCAGATCAGTCATGCTAAGACCAGCTTCCTTTAAACTTTTCTGATCAATTTTAATCTTCTTACCGCCATTCCCAACCTCACCTATCTTTATTCTGTGTCCATCTTCGTTATAGCCATAAATTGAGATTGTCTTAAATTTACACCCCAAAGCTGTACCTAACTTTTCTTGCTCAGTTTTTTTAAGGTCTTCCTTGAGCTGTTTTGTTCTCTTTTGGACCCCATCCGTAACATCATCAATTTCAAAATTTACTTTGATGTTTTCAATCTCACAATCAAATCTAATAAATTTCTTAATCTCTCCGCCCAAGTCTCCTATTTCACCGACGTGAAAATTTTTAACATCACTGGAAACCTTTTTCTTGTGGGGATTAGCAATACCAAATGAAAAAACTTTAATAGCTGTGTTTTTTGAAGCATCTAAAGCTGAACTAAACATTGAACTTGCAATATTCATTTTTCCAACAAGAACAGTCTTCTTTTCTTTCTTTTCTTTCTTTTTTTCTTGTTTTTCCTGAGTTTCCTGATTTTCCTGCGTCATGTTTTATCCCTTCATATTTTATAAATTAACAGAATTCTCCATAATGTCACACAAAACGCCACGAGCATTATCGCCAGATATAGAGATACTCTTGAATGTTTTACCATTTCTGCAAAACAGAACTTTTTCCTGAGTGATGTCCAAAAGGAGCGTAATTCCATAAGCGATATTCAGCGAAGCACTCATGTGTTCGATAATTAACCTTATTTCACACAATTCTTTATCATTCCATTCCATGAAGTCCTGTCCTTTTTGTTTTTTAAACTATAAAATATAGTTTTTGTTCTTTTTGTATTATATACAATATTTCTTTTCTTGTGTTCTCAAATAATCTTTGTTATACTTTAAATTACTCTAAGAAGGGTGGAGCTTCAACAAACATCCAAATCCAACAAGCTCCATCCTTTTCCTTTTTTCCCGATGTAAAACATGCTAATTAAGTACAAGGCTCAAAACTTATAAGTTTTGGGCTCTTTTCTTTTAAAACGGAAAATCAATGCTTTGAGCGAGCTCATAACTTAAGCTCATAAGTAAGCGTCAAAAAGGAGCTGGAAATGATATATGGTTACGCCAGAGTAAGCACTCAAGGACAAGCTAGAGATGGTAATTCTCTTGAGGCACAAAAAACAGCTTTAACTGATGCTGGAGCTACTGAGATATACTCTGATGCCTTTACTGGAACAAAGGCTGATAGACCAGAACTGAATAAACTTCTTGATAAACTCAAAGCTGGAGACACTCTGATATTTACAAAACTTGACCGTGTGGCCAGAAATCTCACGCAGGGAATACAACTTATTGAAAGTCTAGCTGCTAAACAGATTAGAGTTCACGTGCTTAATATTGGCGTTATCGACACCTCTCCTGCCGGAAAACTCATCAGAAATGTCATGCTTGCTTTTGCGGAATTTGAAAGGGATATGATTATCCAACGAACTCAGGAAGGAAAGTCTATTGCTAAATCAGATCCGAACTTTAAAGAAGGCAGGCCTAGAAAATTTACGCCTGCCCAGATTGAACATGCCAGAACACTGTTACAGACTCATACATATTCTCAGGTTGAATCTATGACTGGTATCAGCAAATCTACCCTGAAAAGAATTAAAAATCTTTAGTCCATGTAACAGCTCTGTTCACATTGCTTGTACAAAAAAAATAATTACTTTACATGTATATATTTTACTTTACATATTTATCAAATAGAAGTATAATAACAATGAAAGGTTAATAACGCTTTGAAAAAAGTAAGGAGGTTAAAATTAAGAAGCGAGACCTTGAAAAAGCGGTACGAGCAAACGGTGCTAGACCTGCTAAAGGTTCAAACCATGACAAATGGTATAGCAAGAAGAACTACATGTTTACCATACCGCGTCACAAAGAGATTGATGATGTTCTGGCAAAACAAATAATAAAACAATCTCTAATGTGATTTAGTTAAAGCCTCTGAAATATGAGGCTTTTTTCAGAGGAGATTATACTAAAAATGAATGTAAAAGACTATTT
>NZ_JNKD01000088.1:0-6262 GCF_000701925.1 Ruminobacter sp. RM87
AATGAACCCCGCAAGTTCAGGATGTTCGTCAAGAAATTCAGAATTCCATTCTATGACGCCTTCAGTTCCGCCACCGACAATCTTCCCCACGGTTTTATTCTGCCCCGGTACCCTTCTCGGCTGTCTGAGTGTTTTGTCCCAGGCAATCTTATACGTCGTGACATAAGAGTATTTTCCCTGATTGATAATCATGAGAGGTGGTAATTTCGGAGTGTCTGTTACGGCCATAAAATCATCCATATAAACATACAATACATATGTTTATATTATACTGCAAAAAATTATGGAAGTCTCGTGTTTTCTATAACTTCCATAAAATTATTTTTCGTATATGTTTAAAACAGCAAAGTTTCGGACAAAAACATGAAAAAGAAAAAAGACATGACTTTCATTCTGAAAACCATGTCTTTTTTTTTCCATTGCCTGATGTGGCTTGTAAGTGCTTAAAAAACGCACTATTGATTATTATATTTCTTTGTTTTTATTCCGTGTTTTCGGTATATCAGGATAAAAAATCCTAATACGCGTATGATAACAATCATTTTTTATAAAATCATTATAATTGTCATAAAATTTGACATACATATCGTGTTTTAGTGTTTAAAAATGTAAAATTTTTTAAAAATCACACTTTTTTTGTAAACAGACATTACTTTCAGCTTAACTTTTTTTCATAAAAATTATTTTTTCTGAAAGTTTTTTGAAAAAATAATACAAAAAAAATCCCCGGTCCCCGCCCGGCAGAAAACGTAAAGGATGTGCCGCTCTCGTTCCGTCAGTGACGGTTATTGGCCTCACTCTTCACCTTTACCAGAATTTTCTGAAAAAGATGCGGTATGCTGCGTTTTCCCCTTCTTCTTGCTTCATCCACCACGGCAAGAGCCATTCCCGGTTTGCTTTTTCTTCTGATGGCCATGTCGATAATCTTGTTACGGCTTAAATTATGCGTACTGGAAACCCCGCAGTTCTGTCTGTATACATCGGCAAACCCGAAATCATACAGAAAATGCTCTATGTCAACTGAAGGAAGCAGTGTCACGCAGTCATCACTGTCTCCGTTTCCTGCGCTTCTCGCATACTTTACGCCTGCCTCGTCACCGTCCGCCAGAAGATGCCAGGAAATTCCCAACTGATTGGCCAGCTTTATCAGAGGTCCGGCTCCGCACTGTGCGTATTCCACCAGTCTGATACCCTCGGCCTGCAGTCCTATCCCCAGAATTGCGGCAAACTCGTTAAGCAGCCAGATTTCTGTTTCCCCCTCAACGAATATCCATGCCCTGGCGAAAAGACTCATAGGACGGTTTATGCGGATATGAAACGCTATGCGGCGCATTTCATCACTATTGAATTTCTTTTCATCTATGAACCGGCATTCCACGCTGCTTACGGTCTTGTGCATTCTTCGGATGTCACTTAATGACACGGCAGAAAGCAGATCCCCGGAATTTGTGGTGACAATTTTCTGAATGGGCATCAGATCAACAAGATTCCAGATATTCATGAGCACTGTAGGGTGCAGACGGGATTCGATATCTTCAAACACCACTATCGGTCTTGCCTGACTGTCAATCTTCCGGCCTTCAAGATCATCAACGAAGGAAGCCACTATAAGAGACAGAATTATCTTGATGCTGCGTTTTCCGGAATGATTAAGCAGTTTGCTTACCGAACCGAAGGCTTCATTGGACACCGGTCTTAAAACTATATCCTGTATGTCCCTGCCGGTTTTACGCCCCTTGTTTCCCCTTGCCGGCCGTGATAACGGAGGAACGATGGAGAAATAATGCTCAAGAAGCGTATTGATGGCATTCAGATTTTCCGAAAGAAGCGTATCCGCAACATTTTCACCGTCAGACACAATCATGCTTTTAAGAAACTTCGGCAGCTTCTGTCTGATGTGTTCCAGAGCCTTCTGCTGACCAGATTTTCTGCCGAAAACCAGATTTTTTCTGCCGACGTCATCAGCTCCCGCGGTATTGAAAGAAGTCTCAGAAACATCATCTCCGGAATAATCATAATCTTCGGAATCTCCGTTATCAAAGCCGTTCTGATATCCGGTACTTTCGGAACCGTAATCCTGTTCCCTTCGAACCGTATTGTCAACATCACCGCCAAAATCGAGTCCGTGATTGCCGCGGCGGCGGTCACGAATGCGGAAAAGAGGATTTAGAGCCAGCAGAGACACTACCTGCTTCATCATGCTGACATGCTGATTAAGCAGATCTCCGTTGGCGTCAAGGAAGGAATGATCAGTAAAGACGGAACCGTTACAGTTCATATGACCGTGGAGATAATAGAAGACCCTGCTGTATGAATCACGGCATCTCACCCATGCGGGGTACAGTCTCTGAAGTCTGGAATCCTTAAGCGCGGCCCCGAGGACAACCTCTCTGAACACCAGCACCACGGAAATATCCTTCTCATGCAGATATTTTGTCTGTTTTTCCTCATCATAGCGTTCGAACTGGTAGTCAGAAACCTCTTTACGGAAATCATCCTCCACGAATTCATAGGGAACCTCGCCGTTGCCGAGCACACACCATAAAAGACGTAAAAGAGAGCTTTTACCCCAGGAGTTCTCACCTATGAGCACGGTCTTATTGTTAAAATTTACCGTCAGTCTTGAAATACCGCGATATCCTGTTATTTCAATTCTTTCCAGATACATAATGTCATCCTGTCGTTTAGTATGCTTCGGATCCGGCCGTTACCATGTCATGCTCACGGAAGACCGGGTGCCGGACGATTCTGAGGTACGCAGGCACGAAAAACAGAGGATTCTATACTTATCATTTAAACATTATTTGAGGAGCTCAAAAGGATCTTTTCCTTATTTATGACGCCCCTGTCATACAAAAAACAGCAACAATGTCGATTTGATCGGTATTTTGCGGATTTATAGATACCTGACACTCAATATCTTAAATTTTTATCTGACACAGTCAGAGTAAAACTGTATGATATCCTTAATGAAGTAGAAGAAAATTAAACAGAAGCCTAATGGCGGCATGACCGCCAGATAAAAAAGAGCCGAAAGAATATGGAAGAATTAAAACACCAAGAATTATTACCGGATTTTCAGGAACTGCTCAATGCCGAACATAAAGACGGCGTCACCTTCGCATCATTCCAGAAAAGAGCTCAGAACGCCATTCAGGAACTGGTATACACTTCCAAACCGAATCCAATCATGCTGCTAAATACGGCAGGCTGCAATCCGGAAAAATGCATAAAGGATCTGCTTTTAGGATGTGAACATCCGCAGAGAGAACTGCACGACATCATCTATGCCGAGAATCTCAACAATGAACTGGCACCTACCTGGCTTCATATCAAAACAGGAACTGCAGATGAGTTCAACAAGCAGATTATCGAACTTCTCAACAAGATCAACCACAAGATCAACGCTGAAGATGATTTTCTGCAGATTATGAAAAAACAGCCGGGCAACACCAAGCTGGAAACCTATCTGTCGGATCTTTCAATATTCATGGCCAAGGGCGGCGAATTCACCTACCCTGTACTGATGAATCTCATGGTGTGTCACGAGGAAGGAAAGGCTCCCGTCATCTACGCACGAGATCTTACCTGGAAAAAGCTGTTCGGCGGCGTGAACTATCTTACCGAAAACGGCACCACCTATTCTCACCACCACCTGCTTGAAGCCGGTCTGCTCAGAAAGGCTGACGGCGGTTTTCTGATTATTCCGGCAGAAGAACTCATTCACAATCCTATGCTGTGGTTCAAACTGAAGAGTTCTCTGGACTCTGGTCTGCTGGACTGGGAAAATCCGGTGGAAATAACCACCAACATAGTTCCGTTCTTCAACCCTGAACCGACACCTATAAACGTAAAGGTTATTATCGCCGGTTCCTATTTTGAAATTGCAGAGCTGCACAACCTTGATCCGTTATGCGACCGTTCGTTCTACCTGAGAACCGACATATCATCGTATTTTTCCATCAGGGAACACGGGAAGGACTATCTTTCATACATCCGTTCACTGGTCTCATACAACGGCTACCTGCCGATAAATGACGAAGCCGCCCTGCGTCTTCTGAAATTCAGCTGCCGTCAGGCGGAAAGCCAGAAGGATTTCGTACTTGATGAAAACACTCTGACCAACATCATCTGTGAAGCATCGGGGCTGGCCGCGAGAAAGGAATCAGCCGAGATAACCGGGGAAATAATAGAAGAAACACTGGAACACAGAATTTTCCGCAGCAATCAGTCTGAAGAAAGTTCTTCCGACTTTGTCAGAGACAAACAGATGCTGCTGCAGACTCAGGGAGAGGTTATCGGCCAGATTAACGGTCTTTCAGTCATCAGCACCTATGCCGAGGATTTTGAATACGGTGAACCTACCCGTATTACCGCAACCATTCATTCCGGAGGCGAAGGTGACATTTCCGACATCGAACACAAGGCGGATCTGGCAGGACAGATTCATACCAAGGCCATGATGATTATCAACGGATATCTCACCAATACCTTCGGCCGCGACGAATCCATTCCGGTCAGTGCAAATCTGGTGTTTGAACAGTCCTACAACGAAATTGACGGCGACAGTGCGTCACTTACCGGTCTGTGCGCGATTCTTTCCGCCATGTCCCGCAAACCTATTAAACAGAATCTGTCACTTACAGGCTCTCTTGACCAGCTGGGCAACGTACAGCCTGTTGGAGGTCTGAACGAAAAGATTGAAGGATTCTACCGCATCTGCAAGATTCAGGGCATAACGGGGACCCAGGGCGTAATTATCCCTGAAAGCAACCGACAGTCTCTTGTTCTGAACGACGAGATTGTGAATGCCGTAAAAAACGGCAGTTTCCATATCTATCCCGTAAAAACGGTTGATGAGGCCGTTGAACTTCTTACGGGCATAAAGGCTGGTCTCATCGAAGGACGCAGAAAAGCCGACAATGACCAGCAGAACTCATCTTCCGGCGAAGCAGAAGCTGGAAGTCAGGAAACTACCCTATACAACATCATAAGAGAGTATCTGGACAGCCTCGGAGAGCAGGAAACCAGAGTAAGAAAACAGGGATTCTTTGCAAGAATCTTCGGCAAATAGTCATCACGGGGAACCGTAAATGTTCCCCTTTCCTATTGAAAGGACCTGTGCCGGCAGTAAAAATTTTCAGGAAACATACAGTAGATTACATTATTTTTTTAAATTTACATGCTTACACTGTAAATATGTATTCAAATAGGATAAAATACCCCTCAGTGCAATACGATTCCCGCATATACAGGGATAAAAATTAATAAGGAATTAGATTTTGGAAGACACTTCAAATAAGCTGTCTCTGTGTGACAGAGGCGTAAATTCTTTCTCAAAGGAAGACCTTCTCGCATGCAGCCGTGGTGAGTTATTCGGACCGGGTAACAGCCAGTTACCTGCGCCCAACATGCTGATGATTGATCGTATCATCAAGATCAGTGACACAGGCGGTGAATTTGACAAAGGTGTAATTGTTGCTGAACTGGACATCAATCCTGATCTCTGGTTCTTCCAGTGCCACTTCCCGGGAGATCCTGTAATGCCCGGATGTCTCGGTCTTGACGCCATGTGGCAGCTTGTAGGCTTTTTCCTCGGATGGAAAGGCGGTCCTGGCAAGGGAAGAGCTCTCGGTGTAGGCGAAGTTAAGTTCACCGGTCAGGTTCTCCCTACTGCAAAGAAGGTTACCTATACCATCAATCTCAAGCGCGTAATCATGCGCAAGCTGATTATGGGCATCGGTGACGGCGTGGTTTCCGTTGACGGAACCCCAATCTATCATGCTACAGATCTTAAGGTTGGTCTTTTCACCAACTAATCTAATCAGGTTCTGTCAAGCTATAATCAGAATCCCCGCAAAAGCGGGGATTCTTTGTTTTTATCTGTTCATCATTCTGACAGCATGAAGTCCGGGACTTTTCCACAGAACTGATGTTCAGCCTAAACTCCGCACACCCTAGTGTATAACTAGGGTAAATCTCATCACAAATCCATTAAATATTACACTTTTACCCCTGTTTTTTAAGAAATTCTCTTTACTTATTCTTATTACGGGTGTAACATAGTCTATAATATATTTAATGGACTATTCATATGACAGACTCAACAGACATCAAGTGGAATTTCTCAAGTTATACAGATAAAAAAGGCAGAACCTACATTATTTCTTACTACAATAAATGGGATTCGATAAAAAAACAGTCCCGTGTTGCCCATCGTGTTCATGTAGGCAGACTTAATTCCGATACAGGAGAGGTTTCA
>NZ_JNKD01000089.1:0-6108 GCF_000701925.1 Ruminobacter sp. RM87
GTCAGTATTTTCTCTCTCCCTGATGCTCAGTTTTTCAATCAGATACCGGGGCTGTTTACTGTTCTCCGATGTGAGGAAGAATGAAGAACGGTCTTTACGAACCGACTGCGTTATGAGCACCGGTAAACCGGTTTTAACGTACGAACTGAGGTTCGGATCTTTAATTCTGTCGTAATTTTAAACAAATAGACGCCGTGCGATATGTAATATGTGTTCTATGGTGTGTTTTGAGGCTGTCGTTATGTAATTATTTAACATTTTCATATATAATTGTGCCTCAGTTATTCTGCGGGCTTCATGTTAGGTTCCGCCCGTTTTCTGATACAGAATTTTTTTAAGAATTTAGAGGAATTGGATTATGTCAGCAAACACTGATTCAACCACTATGTCCACACTGGTTCCTTACGTTATAGAACAGACTGCAAAAGGAGAAAGATCATATGATATCTACTCCCGTCTGCTTAAAGACCGTATAATCTTCCTTACCGGAGAGGTAGAGGATCATATGGCTAATCTGATCTGCGCTCAGCTGCTTTTCCTTGAATCAGAAGATCCTGATAAGGATATCTACATGTACATCAACTCTCCTGGCGGTGTCGTTACCGCAGGTATGAGCATCTATGATACCATGCAGTTTATCAGACCTGATGTTGTTACCGTATGTATGGGACAGGCCTGCTCAATGGGCTCATTCCTTCTTACTGCCGGTGCAAAGGGCAAGAGATACTCTCTTCCAAGTTCAAGAATCATGATTCATCAGCCGCTCGGCGGATTTAAGGGACAGGCCTCCGACATTGAAATCCATGCCCGTGAAACTTTAAGAATCAAGGATGAATTAAACAAGAAGCTTGCTTTACACACTGGTCGCACCTATGAGGAAATTCTTGCGGCAACCGACAGAGATAACTTCATGTCTGCCGAAGAAGCAAAGGACTTCGGTCTGATTGATGATGTAATTACCAAGCGTCCATAATTCATTAAGGTTGTCAAATGTCAAATAATAAAGATAATAAGAACGAACCGTTACGCTGCTCCTTCTGTAACAAATCTCAGTTCGAGGTACGCAAGCTTATCAAGGGGGTAGACCAGGGCGTTTACATCTGCAATGAATGTATTGACCTGTGTAATGATATTATTACCAAGGACCGTCTCAAGTCTGAAGCTTCAGAACGCAAGGGCGATATCTCCAAGGAACTGGAAGCTCTTCCTACTCCGCATGAAATCAAGGAACATCTTGACGACTATGTAATCGGTCAGGAAAGAGCCAAGAAGATCCTTTCCGTTGCGGTATACAACCATTACAAGCGTCAGCTGGTTAACGACAAGTATGACGGTGTTGAACTCAACAAGTCCAACATTCTGCTGATTGGTCCTACCGGTTCAGGCAAAACCCTGCTGGCACAGACTCTTGCCCGTCTGCTCAACGTTCCTTTCGCCATGGCCGACGCCACAACCCTTACAGAAGCAGGCTATGTCGGTGAAGACGTTGAAAACATCATTCAGAAGCTTCTTCAGAACTGTGACTATGACGTTGAAAAGGCTCAGCGCGGTATCGTGTTCATCGATGAAATCGATAAGATTTCCCGCAAGTCCGATAATCCTTCAATTACCCGTGACGTAAGCGGCGAAGGTGTGCAGCAGGCACTCCTCAAGCTTATCGAAGGCACTATCGCTTCCGTTCCTCCTCAGGGCGGCAGAAAGCATCCTCAGCAGGATTTCGTACAGGTTGATACCTCAAAGATTCTGTTTATCTGCGGCGGCGCGTTCGCAGGTATCGACAAGATTGTCGAAAAGCGTGTGGAAAAGAACTCAGGTATAGGCTTCAACGCCACCGTTTACGGCAAGGAAGACGAACTTAATTTAAGTGAGAAGATTGCCAAGGTTGAACCGGATGATCTCACCAAGTTCGGTCTTATTCCTGAATTCATCGGCCGTCTGCCTGTAATTGCAACTCTCGACGAACTCGGCAAGGAAGCTCTCATTAACGTTCTTACCGAACCTAAGAATGCGATTACCCGTCAGTTCAAGGCTCTTTTCAAGCTTAACAAGGTAACTCTCGACTTCACTCCTGACGCTCTTTCAGCCATGGCTGAAAAGGCAATGGAACGTCATACCGGTGCCAGAGGCCTGCGTTCAATCGTTGAATCAATGCTTCTTGATACCATGTATGATCTTCCTTCAAGCACTGAAGTGGCCAAGGTTATTATTGACGGTGAAGTGGTTAACGGAATCAAGGATCCGGTTCTTATCAGAGATGATGAGTTCTTCAAGAAGTAACCGCTGAGACTGCCGGCACCGCTCCCGCGTCAGACCGGCTGCAGCTCTTTAATACAGTAGAAAATTAGCCGGGTATACGAATATCCGGCTTTTTAGTGTGCCGGACACATGCGGTTTTATGTTGATAGGTTGATTAATAGCCAAACGCACCTTAAAAATGTGCTGTTCTTCTTGAAATTAGCTATTATCAGCCATATTTAAATACTGTATATTATATTTAACATAAGATATAAAAGGGCAATAAGGAAAATTTTATGGTCCAGAGAAGAAGAAAAGTGAATTTTTTACCGGTGATAGGGATAAATTATCCCGTAATACCGATGTCAACCCTTCCTATTACCCCGACTGCACGTACACAGAAGATACTGGAAGAATCATATGAGTCTCAGAGTGAACTGATAATAATCTATCACGCTGATGAGACGCTCAAAGACTGTTCTGTTGCCGAAATGCAGGAATGCTACGGCTGGCTTGCACACGCTGACAGCAGGGAAACATTCAGTGACGGCTCAGTATCATACGTACTGAATGTCGGCAGTCGCGTTACCGTGAAGGATATCAATCGCATTACTGATTTTGTGAGCGACGGTAATTTCGAAATCAAGGCTACTCATGAACCTCTGTATCTCGTTCCTTTTGATGAGGAATTCGCCAGCGAAAGTATGGTACGCAAGGAACTTCTGGACCAGTTCAAGAAGTTTAACCAGAGTCATAACGCTGCAGGTCCTGATTCCGTAAGACTTCTTGAAACATGCCCGTCTTTCAATCTCTTCTGTGACAGTATTGCCATCACCATTCTTTTCGATGAAAAGCAGAAGGCCGAGTACATCGCTCTCAAGAGTGAAAATGAACTTGCTGATTTTCTGATGACCGTGATGACCATGGATGCAAAGAATCAGAAGATGATGGACAAGATTCGCGATCGTGCCAAGGAAAGCATTGAGATAAACCAGAAGATTTATTTCCTGAGCGAACATCTCAAATCAGCTCAGCAGGAACTCAAGAATCTTAAAAATTCCAAGGCTTCCATTGACGGTGTCGAAGTACCTCTCAATGAAGACGGTCTTCCTGACGACGGTGACGAAGTCGCTCAGCTCAGAGCCAAGATCAAGGAAGCAGGCATGCCTGATGACGTTACCGAAAAGTGTAATTCAGAACTGCGCAAGCTTGCAATGCAGCCGGGATTCAGCCAGGATGCCGCCATCAGCAGAAACTATATTGAAACCATTCTTGCTCTGCCGTGGAACAAGAGCTCCGAACTCAAGAAAGATCTTAAGGGTGCTGAAGAAATTCTCGATCACGACCACTACGGTCTCGACAAGGTAAAGGAAAGAATTCTTGAATATCTGGCAGTACAGAACCGTGCCGACAGACTTCATGCTCCTATTATCTGTCTGGTTGGACCTCCGGGGGTTGGTAAGACCTCTCTCGGTATGTCCATTGCTAAGGCTACCGGCAGAACCTACGTGCGTGTTGCTCTCGGCGGTATGCGTGATGAAGCGGAAATCCGCGGTCACAGACGTACCTATGTCGGTGCTCTTCCGGGTAAGATTATCCAGAAGCTCATGAAGTGCGGCGTCAAGAATCCGCTGTTCCTTCTTGATGAAATCGATAAGATTTCAACAGACAGCTACAGGGGGGACCCGGCATCAGCACTTCTTGAAGTACTGGATCCGGAACAGAACAAGAACTTTACCGATAACTATCTTGAAGTCGATTTCGACCTGTCTGACGTAATGTTTGTTGCTACCTCAAACAGCCTGAACATTCCGCCTGCACTGCGTGACCGTATGGAAATAATCGACCTCAGCAGCTATACCGAGGAAGAAAAGCTTCATATTGCCAGAAATCATCTGATTCCAAAGCAGATGCGTGACAACAATGTGAAGGAAGAGGAAATCACCTTTACCGATGATGCCGTTCTCACTCTGATCCGCAACTATACCAGCGAAGCCGGTGTGCGTAATCTTGAAAGAGAAATCGGCAGACTATGCAGAAAGACCGTAAAGGAAATCATGCTGAGCGGCGGTAAAATTACTCATGTCGAGATCAACGGTGAAAGCGTTAAAAAGATGCTCGGTCCGTGGGTGTTCGATCATACCGATATTACTCTTGATAACAAGGTGGGTATTGTCAACGGTCTGGCATATACTTCAGTCGGCGGTGAAATTCTTACCATTGAAGCTTCATGCATTCCGGGGTTTGGCAAGCAGGTTTATACCGGTAAGCTCGGCGAAGTTATGAGAGAATCAATCTCTGCAGCCTTTACCGTGGTTCGTTCATTTATAGCAAATCTCGGATATACCCCTAAGTATTTTCGTCAGAACGATTTCCATATTCACTGTCCTGAAGGAGCAATTCCCAAGGATGGTCCGAGTGCGGGTATCGCCATGTGTACCGCTATCATCAGCGCCATCACTGGCACTCCGGTGCGCGGTGACGTGGCCATGACCGGTGAAATCACTCTTCGCGGTGAAGTTCTGCCGATTGGCGGGGTTAAGGAGAAACTCATCGGAGCCGTAAGAGGCGGGGTTAAGAAGGTTCTTATTCCGTTCGGCAACGTTAAGGATCTTGAAGATGTACCTGAATCAACCCGTAAAGCATTAACCATAGTTCCGGTTAAGCATATTTCAGAAGTGTTCAGGGAAGCACTGGCCGGTGAAATCAAGAAGTACGTGCCTAAGGATAAGAATGCCGATTCAGGCGCGGATCTTCCTAATGATGAAGATGAAGGTGATAATGCATTTGACGATGCTCATGAAAAGAGTGCTAAAAAATCTTCAGCCTCTTCTGCAGGAAAGAAAACTCCGGCTAAGAAAACAACCAGAAAAAGTCCTTCAGCTTCCAAAACCGGAAAAACATCCGGTACTTCCGTAAAAAAGGAAGAAGAAAACACTGAGGCCGGTGAGTCGGGTTCTGAAAAGCCCGCTGCCAGAAAGAAAACTTCCACGGTCAGAAAGACTGTAAAGAAGACTCAGGCAGCTCAGAGTGAGCAGAACGGTCTTGATGCCGGCATGGGAGATAAGCTCTCTAAGGCCGGGGATGAATTTATCAGAGGCGGGGATGACATGGTCAGATCCGGAGATGAATTTACCGACGGTCTTGATGATGAGAACCTTGAAATCTCTTAAGCTCTCTGAATCTGTCGCTGCGGATAAATATATCGGTAAATCCGCAGGTCTATAGGCATATACTGAACTCCCGACTGTTTTACTATAGTCGGGAGTTTTTTTGCTGACATAAAAGCAAAGAGTCTCCCACAGTAATGTAAGAGAATCTTTAAATGTACTTTTTATGAGAAGTTATTACTAAGATATTCCAAATTTTCCTGTATCCGGTTTATTTCAGTCTTGATTTCATTAATCTTTTTCTTGGCATTGTTCATGCTGTCGACAAGATCGTTAGAGTTCTTTACCAGATTTTCATGCTGACCTACCACGCCGTTGTCATCTGAACATGAATATTTGAAGTTGGCAATAAGCGCGCCTATCTCATTCTGTGCTTCAGGCATTTCGGAATAAAGATTGTCAGCCCATTCCTCATATTCAACAATGAACACGCCCACCGACTTGCGGTCCTTGACGATTTCGTCATAGTTGTCGGAACCGAGGGCTTCAAGCACCTTCTTTTCAACCAGGGACTGGTAGGTCAGAAGGTTAAGCATTACATTATCAACGTAGTCATCAAAAACCTTAAGCTTGAGTTCCTGAATCATCTGTCTGAAAACGGGGAGCCACGCAATGAAGTCAGCCTGACTCTTGTTGGCCTTGATGGTAAGCTCCATGTTCTGTCTCTTCAGATCAGGGATGGTATCGATAATATCAAGGTAAC
>NZ_JNKD01000090.1:0-6017 GCF_000701925.1 Ruminobacter sp. RM87
GTAACGGGTGAATCTGCCTTTTGATTTTACCTTATCAATTACCCTTGTTGTTTTAAGCTTTTCGAGGATTGGATACTGGCTCAAAAACTTCTCGGTCCATTCGATTGTTCCTGTAAGCTCTCCTCCCGTAATCTTACCCACAGTCAAGGTTTTTCCTTTAACTCTGACCGACATGTGACGTTCAGAATCCCATACATTTTCGTAGGAACAGACATATGTGTATTTGCCATTTCTGTTGAACAACAGTGGGGGAAGAGCGGGAGCATCAATAACAGCCATAATTTTTCCTATATAGTTACATGTATATATGTACCTATGACATCATAAAAAACAAAAGAAGTCCCCATTATTTGGGGGCATCTTGGAAATTTATTTTTTAAATGTAACTATATCTTCAAAGAATAGGTGACTCAGTATTTTCTTACAGTCGGATTAATTGCGCTCCCTCCACTTTCTTACCCCGGCAATGAGTTTTTCCTGACCTTTATCCATTACTTTGGCGACCTTCATGACAATGAGAACATACTCATCATTCAGCTTAATTCTGAACTTATGCTGGAAGAATCCGTTATCTGCAATCTGCTTCTTAACATTGTCGTTGTTAAGTCGGGTGACAAATTCCTCCATATCATCAGGATGAACAATGGATTTTCCATTTGAAACCATCATACTGAAGAAATTATATCCTTCACTGTTAAGACTCAGAGATGCAAACTCCTGTGAATTTGAGTACTCAATGTAGTGATCATTCTGAAGATCGATATAATACAGGCACATATAATCATGTGACAGAGCCATGATACCGGTCAGAATCTCCAGACGTCGCTGGCTCTGCTCCATCAGATTGAGATCCTCCATCTGGGAATCAATAATGCTTATACCTATAATTATGTTGTTTCTTCTCGGGATTCTGGTAATCTTCATGGAAAGGAAGGTTATTTTACCGTCCTCAACCGTTCTGTAGGTCAGATTTATTCTGCCTGCATCATCAAGTTTTCTGATGATGTTTTCTCTGGTAATTACGGATATCAGCTTCTGGCGGTCCTCTTCGTGCACTCTGGCGATAAAATCCCCGGTAATGAATGTGAAGAAGTCATCCCTGCGACGCTCCACGGCAAGTCTGTCACTGCCCTCTGGCGAAGTATACTCTATGAAGCTGTCATTGTTCAGGTCGACATAGAAGATATTGTGGTAATCGGCCGCCAGGGCTCTGGCAATACTTTCATATGTGGTGTGATCATTAGGAGACGAAATGGACAGCACGGCCATGATCACCGCGTGATAGCCTGTTACAGGATTTACGGCAATCTGACGGGCAAAGACGTGTGCAATGTTTCCGTTGGTCAGAGGTTCATCGTAGAATGAACGTGCACCCAGTTTACAGCACGTATCCACGACGTTGTCTCTGAACGCATCATCGTTTTTAATGAAGACGGCTCCCTCGGCATTGAGATCAACCAGATAGTAACTGCTGATAAAGTCTCTGGCTGCCTGATTGCTTCTTAAAAGATAACCTACGTCACCGCGTACTTCCATAACATACATCGGCAGTGAATTGTATGCACCGCTGTTATTTATGTTCCGTTCACCGGATATTATGGATAAATTGTTCAGATTTATTCTGCTGATTATTTCGTAGTAACTTGAGGTCTTCGGGTTTTCAAAACCTATCTGTCTTCCTTCCTTATATCTGATCAGGATTTCTTCAAATGGTATAGGCTTGGAGAAAAAATACCCCTGAAGCTTGGAACAGCCGATATCAAGCAGGAACTGCCGCTGATGCTCGGTTTCCACACCTTCACATACGGTATCCACCCCGAGAGACGTAACAAGGTTCATCAGTTCAGTGAGAATAATCTTCCCTTCCTTTCCCTCATCGAGTTTTCTCATAAAACTCATATCAAATTTAATGAGATCAAATCTGATGTTCTGAAGAACGTTAAGTGAAGAATATCCGCTTCCGAAATCATCCATCCACACCGGGAAGCCGAGCTTCTGGAATCTTTCCACCTGCTCCTTCATGTAGGCGAAATTCTTTCCGATGATGCTCTCTGTGATTTCAATGGTAATCAGATTTCTGGCGAATCCGGAGGCATCAACCCTTTTTCTTATTTCCTCCACGATGTCGCAGGTATCAAAATCCGTTCTGGAAAGATTGATGGACTGAGGAACCAGATGAAGATTGAACTCCTGCTGCATGCGAAGTTTTTCCAGAACCTCGTCAAGCACAAACAGATCAAGCTTGTAAATGAGTTCAGCCTCTTCGAGAACCGGAATGAAATCCGCCGGAGACATAAATCCGTTAACCGGGTCAATCCATCTTGCCAGGGCTTCTTCATCACAAACCTTTGAATTTACAGCTCTTACTATTGGCTGATAGTAAACCTTAATCCATTTTTCCTGAATCGCCCTGTCCAGATTGGCAATGATATATTCACGCTTGGTGTATTTATCCAGCAGATCCTGATTGTAACGGTTAAAACCTGATTCATGAATCTTTCTCATGGAATTACAGGCAAACCTTGCACGGTCGCAGGCGGAACTGGTGGATTCTTCCGGATCGGTTATGGAATAGATGCCCACGGAAACAGGAAGCGAAATACCTGTATTGATAAGTTTTGCATTCTCAAAGATGTTGGAAAGAATTTTCTCGACATTCTCATCGACGGTGCTTACCAGAAAATGATCCGACCCCATGCGGCAGCACTGTTCCTTGCTGAAATAATGAGTCAGTATCTTGGCAAATGACTTCAGAAGATTATCACCCTGTGAAGCCCCGTTATCCTGATTGTAGTAGCGCATACCGCGGAGATTGAAAAACAGAATCACAGGTTTTCCGTTTTCCTGAAGCATCTTTTTCTTCCATTCGTCGGTATACTCAAAGAAATAAGACATGCTCGGCAGTCCGGTGAGAACATCAAAGCCGTTGGACTTGATGCAGTTTTCCCTCTGGAGAGCAGATCTCAGAAGTCTGTTAAGTTTGGTGTTGAGTTCTTCGAAAGGCTCTGAATAAATGCCTTCATCCGTATACCAGACGTGAATGAGTTTCACGCCGTCGGATGTCTCCATTATTTTTGCCTGAGAATGAAGAAGCTTGTAGTCGCGTGAATTATCGTTCCTGGCCCTGTAGACTATGTCATATTTTTCGTCATGATAAATAAAGTTGAAAACGGCATTCTCAACCTTTGCCAGATCATCAGGATGAACGTTCAGATACACGGTTTTACTCCGCATAAGATCCTTACAGGCCGACTCTCTGGAGCCGTATCCGAACATTCGAACGAAACCGTCAGACAAAGCCAGGGGAATAACGCCGCCGTCATACTGAAAAACCGCGTATGACTGCTGCAGACTTTCCCAGAAGCTCTGTTCCTGATCTGAAAAATGATATCTTGCCATAGGCTGTACCCTTTATAGTGATCTTCGAAGATCACCGTCCTGACTGACAGAACCGACTATGCTGCGGTGCACGGCTCAATATCAGGCCGAAAACACTCTGATGATATAAAACTATCATATTATCCTGATAAAAAATGTGGTTTTTGTACAAAAACCAAAACGGATAGCACTATCAGGCATACTTCAATGACGTTTTTTTGACGGAGGCAACATTACGAGCATGGGAAATGGTTTTGGTTGTGGAATGTTTAATCCAGCTTTTCAATCAGACATTGGTGATCTTTGGTCTTGGTGCTGTAATTTATTCCGACAAGTATGATATTTCTGTACTGTCCGGCATAGCGTTTGAAATATTCCTGCGTTTTAATCTGTGCAATGGCTTCTTCAGCAGAGCCATCGTACTTAAACTCAATCAGAATAAGAGGTGATGTTCCTTTTATCGTAGGTTCGTATACAAGATCTGCTCTGCCTTTACCGGCCTGTTCTTCCCAGTGAGAAACGTATTTTCCAAGAGTTGACCACAAAAGGCCGGTCATCACGCAGTATGTGAGAGATTCTTCATCGTTGTAGTCGAGCAGAGCTACGGCAGGAGAATTATGAACATCCTGAATCAGCGTTGCTACTGTTGTCGCATCAAGTTCCAATATGGCTTTGAGCAAGCTTTCTGAACGCCTGATGGTCTCCATTCGTTCATACCATTCCTGTTGTTTTATGATTCCTATTAATGCTCGTTTAATTTCCTTATTCGGAACATAGGCTAGTTTAAGCTCTTCATCACCATCTATATCGGAGCATCGCAGATATCCAAGGCATACCAAAAGACTGAATACATCGTTTTTATCCTTTATGTTGACCATATCATTCTGGAAATTGGTGAAGTCAAATTGTACTCTGACACCTTCGATTAAATTCATGATGTCTTTCTTTATGCCATCAAAATCCGTGTTGATCAGACGTACGACCTCTTCATTTGATGAAGTTTTACTCCAGTAACTGATACATTCGTTTCGGCTGACAGCTTTGCACACCGAGTTAGGATTGTAAATATCAACTCCCTTTATTTTGTAGCCCTCGTACCATTCCTTTAAATTCTGATGTGAAACTTTACAGTTAGGTGATTTTACAATCTTGGCTACCTCATCTTCCGTAAAACCAAAGTAAGGAGCATAATCCCCCGGAGAGAGCATGTTATATTCATCAAAGCCATTCAAGGCTGATTGGGAATTGTATTTTTTGATTGGCAGAATACCGGTGAGATAAGCTAATGCAAAGCATGATATCCCATCGTCTGATTTAAACAGACCTCGCAGAAATTTTATAAACTTTTCCTGTAATGCAGTTTCATTTTGATACTCTCTGTATATCAGATTCCATTCATCCATAATCAAAATGAATTTTTCGTTGGTATGTTTGCATATAACTTCCAGCGCGGAAGATAAGATTTCTTTCCAATTAAAGGATCACTGCTGATTTGTTCAGCATATTCTTTGTTCTCCTTTAGATCACGTATAACCATGTACTGCAGAAAATCTACAATATCATCGATAGCTTCGATATAAAGAGATTTGTCAGATTTATACGAAATATACTTGTCCTTTATGGAGTTCATATCGATGTAAATAACATTGTATTTATTCAGGTGCTCTGAATAACTGCCTTTGTTTGAAATTTCCAGTTTGTCAAAAATATTTTGGTCAGCATATCCTTTGGAATAGTAAGCTGATAGCATATGGGCAGTTACGGTTTTGCCAAATCTGCGGGGACGGGTTACAGCAAATAAACAATTTTGAGAGTTTATCTTTGCAGACATCTTTTCTATAAAATCTGTCTTATCTACAAAAATTTCAGAATCTTTGAATTTAACCAGTCTTATAAAACTGTTCTCCTTGTCAGGATTCAGAATGCTAACGTTTGTTCATTATCCGTTAAACTTTTCAACCATTCTTTCACAATCGCTCTCCGTCATTCCGGCTCTGTACCTTTCTTTCGGATGAGCCTCATAGTATTCCTCCTGAAAAAACACCACCCAGTAGTTAAACTCGGTGGTGGGGTATTCAAGAACTTCAGAGATTCTAGTTGTGGAATAATTATTTATCCAGCTTTTCAATCAGGCACTGGTGATCCTTCGTTTTAGGATCATAGTTAATACCTATAAGCAACACATCATTCGGATAATCACCATCACGATATCTGCTGAAATATTCCTTTTCCTTAATCTGTTCCATAGCCTCCTTGGCACTCAGACCATACTTGAATTCTATGAGCAGAATAGGAAGGTTCATATTCCTCTTCGGTGCATAAATCAGATCAGCACTTCCTTTACCGGACTGCAATTCACGGAAGCATTCGTATTCACGCTCGGTACGCCACATAAGACCGGATATAAGGCAGAATACCATTGATTCCTCACGGTTATAGGTCAGAAGGGATACATTAGGTGTGTTATGAATCTCTGTGATGATTTCCGCGGTCTTATTGCCATCAAGATCTGTTATGGCTTTAAAAAGCGATTCTGAACGCTCAATTATAGGCATTGAATTAAACCATGGCTGAGCCTTCACCAGAGAAGACAGCGCTGTTTTAATCTCTTTATTTGGAACATAGGCAGTACGATCATC
>NZ_JNKD01000091.1:0-5638 GCF_000701925.1 Ruminobacter sp. RM87
AGTCATCCCGAACTATAAGTTTGTAAGGGACGTTGGAGACTACGACGTTGATAGGCTGGGAGTGGAAGTGCAGTGATGCATGTAGCGGACCAGTACTAATGACCCGAGAGGCTTAACCATACAACGCTCAAGAAGTTTTAAGGCGCTTGTGAGTATTGAGAAGGGCTCGGATAAGTAAGCTGATAAATTGTACAGGATACGCCTGGTAAAGATAGTGCTGTTGAACCACCTGTTCCCATTCCGAACACAGAAGTGAAAAGCGGTCACGCCGATGGTAGTGTAGCATTCGCTATGTGAGAGTAGGTCATTGCCAGGCATTTAATTTGCTGATATGGCTCAGTCGGTAGAGCGCACCCTTGGTAAGGGTGAGGTCCCCAGTTCGATTCTGGGTATCAGCACCATGCATTATCCCCCTTGCACTGCAAGGGGGTTTTTGTTTGAATATATGAGAAAATTGTTGTAATTACTTTTTTTTCATATATAATGAGCATGTTCAAATTCATATGTCATATGTGCTGATATGGCTCAGTCGGTAGAGCGCACCCTTGGTAAGGGTGAGGTCCCCAGTTCGATTCTGGGTATCAGCACCACTCAAATTCTTCTTTTTTTCTTTAATCATTTATCCTGCTTCAATTTTTATTGTATACTTTATTGTCTTTTGTGTTTGCAGATCTTTTAAAGGTTAACTATGAAATCATTGCTTCATGCTGTATTTTCAGGTCTAATACTTGGTGTTACCATTCTGATTGTAAATGACTTAATGATTAAAGAACATAGCAGTAAGTTTTCTTATTCCTTGTTTCAGAATAATAATGCTCCTGCAAACTATACTCAGGCCATAGAGGCCAGTGCTCCTGCAGTTGTTAACATATTTATTCAGATAACCGACAGTGACTATGATGGAAGTAAAAGTGATTCAACATCTTCAACAAGAAATTTAAGTTCCGCGTCAGGTATTATTGTTAACAAGGATGGTTATATTCTGACTAATTATCACGTTATTATGAATGCCTCAGTTGTAGGGAGTACTATTTTTGTCCAGCTAAGAAATGGTAAAACTTACCAGGCGTCCATTATAGGTTATGATAAACGTACGGATATTGCGGTTCTCAAAGTCTCTACTAAAGATGTTCTTCCTGTAATACCAATTAATCTTAAAAGAAAACCGCGACTAGGTGATGTAGTCTTGGCTATTGGAAATCCTTATAACATTGGTCAGACTATTACAATGGGAATTATCAGTGCTGTAGGCAGAAGCGGCAGTGGTGTTACAAATCTTAATACTCTAGATTTGTCACCTGGACTACAGGAGTTTATACAGACTGACGCAGCAATCAATTCAGGCAATTCTGGTGGTGCACTGGTTAATTCTCTTGGTGAATTTGTTGGAATGAACACAGCAACACTTTCTTCAATTGAAGCACAGACAAATAGTATCAGTTTTGCTATTCCTGCAGAGCTTTCTCTCAATATAATGAATGACATCATTAAACATGGGCGTGTAATCAGAGGTTATTTGGGCATAACTGCAAAAGATATTTCTGCAGATCAGGCGGGATATAAGAACAAATCCGGCATAATTGTGACAAGTATAGATCCTGCAGGTCCTGCAACCAATCTTTTACGCACGGGTGATATTATTACTGCCATTAATGGCATTAAGGTTAATAATCTCAAACAGGTAATGAACATTATAGCTTCTTCTATGCCTAATACATCTCTTACCTTTTCGCTTATTCGTGGTGATGAAATTCTGGAGACATCAGTTCTCCTTGCTGAGCAGAATTAAAAATGGACTGCTGTGCAGTCCATTGGATTTGGGGTTGTACGACTAGTAATTACTGGTCAGATATACAGTCATGCCTTTTCTGTTAATCTTCAGTGCAAGGAATTTATTCTTTTTACTAAGAATCTTATTTAAATCATCCATGCTGTTAACTTTTTCTCGGTTAGCTTCGGTTATTATATCTCCCTTTGCCAAACCATATCTTGCTGCACGGCTGTTATCTTTAACGTCTGAGACAAGCACTCCTTTACCATCGTTATCTGATAAGGTTGCGCCCTCAAACAGAGGATTTGAACTATTTGACGCCACAGTATGGCCTTTATCGCCGTCTAATGTTACTTCAACTTCTTTTTCCTTTCCGTCTCTGAATATGCCTATTTTGACTTTTGCTCCAGCACCGAGGGTGGCTATCTTGGCTCTGAGCTGACCGAAATTACTGATCTTTACTCCATTTATAGATGTAAGAATATCACCTGATTTAATACCGGCCTTATCAGCAGCAGAATCTTTAAGTACTTCATTAACAAAAGCACCATTAACACTGTGATAGTCGAAGTTCTTAGCAAGGTCTTCGTTCACTTCAGTTCCTGTGATTCCTAACAGACCACGTGATACTTTGCCGTTTGCTATGAGCTGATCAACTATTGAGTGAGCCATATTTGACGGTATGGCGAAGCCGATACCTATATTTCCGCCTGATCTTCCAAGAATTGCAGTATTAATACCAATCAGTTCACCTTTAAGGTTTATCAGTGCTCCGCCAGAATTTCCTGAATTTATTGCAGCATCTGTCTGAATAAAGTTTTCATAATTCTCGATATTCAAACCACTTCTACCTAGAGCACTTATAATACCTGAGGTGACTGTCTGTCCGAGACCAAACGGATTTCCAATGGCTATTGCGAAATCTCCCACCTTTAGGTTGTCTGAATCAGCGAATTTTAATTCAGTTAGATTTTTTGGTGATTCAAGTTCAAGAAGAGCAAAGTCTGTCTGTTCATCCTGACCTTTAACTGAGGCTTTCAGGACTCGTCCGTCATGAAGCGTCACTTTTATGTCATCTGCTCCATCAACAACATGGTAGTTTGTTATTACAAGTCCCTTTTCCGCGTTGATGATTACACCTGACCCTAGTGCTGAAAACTTTCTTTCCTTTTGAATCTCTGGGAAGAAAAATTTGAATTCATCTGGAATGTCCAGTGCGTTCTGGTTGAGTGATTTCTTGCCGTTGACAGAAATATTTACTACGGCAGGAACAGCTTTTTCAATAAGAGGAGCTAAAGAAGGGACACCTTCTTCATTTTGTGAAAGAGCTCCAATTAACGGAGTGGCATCTGCGTAGGCAAGATTGCCGATAGGGCTGAGCGCTAATGCTATACTTAAGGCACCTATGATTTTTGTATTTTTAAACATTACTTATTTATCTCCAATGAATAATAAAGATAACCAAGTGTAAAACCGTCGTCGAAGATTAAGACAGTACAATTCAGTCAAAGTTCATTTATTATCTTGTTCGAGGCTTGGGTAGTTATAAAATTAAAACAGACCTTTCCGATTATTTACATGGGGGTATGTGTGAAGGATTCAAATCTTAATTTTGAATTTGCGACGCGAAACAAAAAAACATGACTGAAACCAATCATGTTTTTTTTTGAATCGAACTGATTTTAATTGTTGTTGGAGGAATCTTCTACATGAACATCTTCAGATATAACTTCAGCTTCATCAATGACTGGCATTTCTTTTTTTTCAGGTTGGTGCGGGGCGTGGTATACATCATGGTGAGATGTTTCATACATGTTTCCAAACTGAGGAATGATTTTCTTTGACTGTTCATTCATAAATCTTGCATAAGTAGCATAACTGTTTTCAAGTTGATCAAAGAGTGTACCGGATGTTTGGAAAAAATCTGTCAGGATACGCTTTTGTGTTGCCATTTCTCTTTGTGCTTTTGTAAGTTCATCCTGTAATTCCATTTTTGATGCATCTCGTATCAAAAAATGTCTTAAAAGAAAACCTACTATTACTCCAAGAACTGCTGAAAGTATAATGTAGACAGTTGTTGTATTATCCATGTTTACCCCTCCTTAAAACAGATGCGTCACAGCGTATCATTATTTTTATATTATTGTATTTTGGTTATTGGTTTTTGCATGTAACTGATTATAAAATAAAGAAGGTCTTTATAATAAGTAATATCTCAAAATTTTATTATCAGACATCTTATAATCTTTGTTTTGGGATTTGTAATTAACAGTTTAATCCTGAGACTGTCATTTTCCCGTTGATATTTATTATGGTAATCCCATCGTGCAGTTTTCGCAGTTGGAGCCGTATGCTGTAACTCTATAAATTGTTTAGCCATGGCACATTATTATCAATGTTTTGTCATGAAAATTTTATGACAGAAATAATTTCAAAATATGGTAAAAAACAGATGCAAAAAGCTCAATTTTAGTGTATTATTTGCTCGCCCACATAGCGTTAGTGTGTAAAAACATGAGCGTATTCGAGTTTCTTTATCTCGAAGGGGGTAAAGATATCGAAAAAATTTTTGTACCGGAAGCGGTACTTTATGTTTAACTGTTTTTTAGTTGGGTTATATCAATGAAAACTTTTGTAGCTAAGCCAGACACTATTAAGCGTGACTGGTATGTAGTTGACGCAGAAGGCAAGACTTTAGGTCGTCTTGCTACTGAGATCGCCTCACGTTTAAGAGGTAAGCACAAGCCTGAATACACCCCTTCAGCTGATACTGGTGATTACATCATCGTTATCAATGCAGCTAAGGTTGTTGTAACTGGTAATAAGACCACTGATAAGGTTTACTATGCTCACTCTGGTTTCCCAGGTGGCATCAAGTCAATCACTTTCGATAAGCTCATTCAGTCAAAGCCAGAAATGGTAATTGAATCAGCTGTTCGTGGCATGTTACCAAAGGGACCTTTAGGTCGTGCAATGTTCCGTAAGTTAAAGGTTTATGCTGGTGCTTCTCATGATCACGCAGCTCAGAAACCACAGGTTTTAGACATTTAAGGATTTAAGTAAATGGCAGAAAATCAATACTACGGTACAGGCCGCCGCAAGAGCTCTACTGCACGTGTATTCATCAAGAAGGGTACCGGCAACATCGTTATCAACAATAAGAAGCTTGAAGAGTACTTTACTCGTCCAACTTCTCGTATGGTTGTATGTCAGCCACTTGAATTATTAAATCTCAAGGACAACCTTGATTTATACATCACTGTTGCTGGTGGTGGTAACTCAGGTCAGGCTGGTGCTGTTCGTCACGGTATCACCCGTGCTCTTATTGAGTACGATGAATCATTCCGTTCTGAACTTCGCAAGGCAGGTTACGTAACTCGTGATGCTCGTCGTGTTGAACGTAAGAAGGTTGGTTTACACAAGGCTCGTAAGCGTCCTCAGTACTCAAAGCGTTAATACAATTTTTTTATTGCGTGAAATTGAAACCCCGGTCATCCGGGGTTTTTTTGGTTAAGAACCCATATTTTGAACAAATTTGTGTAACTATGGGGTAAGTCCAAAAATCTCCACCTAGGTGGAGATTTTTTATTTATTCTTCTGTCTCTAGTGCAGAATCTTCTTCGTATTCTATATTTGTTTCAGGTTCAGGTAACGGAATGCCTAATCTTTCAAACAACTCTTTTCTCTTTCCGACAATTTCAGAGAAATAACAGCCTTCAGGAAATACAGTCTGAGTGATGTTAGAAAGAGATGATATCATCTTTGGTATAGAGTCGTATGGTAACTGAATCCCCTTGGCTTCAACTGAATGAATGCGATGTTTTAACATGCAGAGAATACTGCATGAAAGGAAGTGTATAAAAATCT
>NZ_JNKD01000092.1:0-5604 GCF_000701925.1 Ruminobacter sp. RM87
TTGGAGGAAATACATCTGAATATAGCATTAGATACACTGATGAATACCTTCATGGGCTATGTACAGGCTCTGCGTGACAGAAAGTATCTGAAAAAAAGCTGTTACGAAAAGGCAATGGTACTGGCTTTCAAAATGCTCAGCAGCTGGTTTACCGAACAGATTGCTTATATTCAGGATTTCGTATTAGGTCTGTACGAAGAATTCGCCACCAAAAAAACTCCAAAATTGTCATAAAAATCAATACATGTTTTTAAAAAACACCTAAACCGCATGGATTAAGGTTGCGCTATGTTTTTCCACTCAAAATCATGTGGGAAAGTTGAGATGATTATGCTGAGGGGCATATTTCTGAGGATAATTTAAAACAGATTATAAAGTTGTGCATTAGCTATGTGTTTAGACGTAGTATTTGTGATATACCTACAAACTCTTTGAATAAGACATTTGCTACATTAAAAAATGAAATCAAATCTGACGATTACGTTAATTCCATTAAAGCGTTTTTTGTTATGCGTGATGATTACAAAGAGTTTCCAAAAGATGAAAAATTTGTCGCTTCTTTTGTATCAAGAGATATTTACAATATGCGTTCTCGTAATTTCATTCTTAGTCATTTAGAGAACTATGGCAATAAGGCTTCGATTATTGTCGAAAATTATACGATAGAGCATATAATGCCTCAAAACAATAACCTAAGTTCGGAGTGGCAACAGATGCTTGGTGCAAGCTGGCGCGAGGTGCAAAAAGTATATCTTCATACTATTGGTAACCTTACGCTTACAGCATATAATTCTGAGATGAGTGATCACCCTTTTTTGGTTAAGATGAATATGGAAGGGGGATTTAAGGAAAGTGCACTACGTTTGAACGCTTATGTTGTTAAACAAAATGAATGGAATGAACAAAGAATTAAAGAGCGTGCATTACTACTAGCCGAAAAGGCTAAGCAGATTTGGGAATACCCAACTCTCACGGCATCTGAACTTGCTCCGTATCAGACCTCGGAGAAAATAACAGAAAAGTACAGTCTCGAATCTTATGATACAAACGTGTTTACAAAAACTCTGTTTAGTGTTTTGGATCGTCGAATCTTGAATTTATCTCCTGATGTTAAGCGAGAATTTAAAAAGTTGTATGTCGCTTATAAGCTTGATACCAATTTCGTTGATATCGTATTTCAAAAGCAAAAACTTCGCATTTCAGTGAATATGAAATTCTCGGATGTACTTGATCCGAATGGTATATGCCGCGATATAACTAACTTAGGTAGATGGGGGAATGGTGATGTGGAGCTTTATATGGAGCACACCTCTGACGTTGACCAAATTATGGAAATTATAGAACAGTCCTATCGTATTCAGATTGATGAATAACATAGGCCGACATTAGTAATAACTGTACTTTTTATATTGTTGCTTTGTGGGGGAATGCATGACTGATAATCCTTTTGAAGAATTAACTGGTTTAATAAGTTTTAATAGCATTTCCTCATTACGTAGTAAATACAGTGATACTGAAATTAAGAAGCAGGCTATAGCGTTGAGTGATCAATTTGAATTAGTAAAAAATGAAATTGATTCAGATATCGATGCTATCATTGAAAGATTAAGTCACTGTGATCCCCTTAGAACATTGGTGATTGCTACAGATTTAGTAATGGTACCAATGATTAATAAAGTGTCTGAAAGTCAGATTACCCCAGGAATTAGCCAAATAGTCAGATACATCGAGTATGCGCAAAGCATATTTGTAACGCATAAGTTAAACGATAAAGGCAACATATTTGCAGATGATGACTATATTTTTAAAACTCTTTCCATGATTGAAGATTTATATAATAAATCCATTATTTTTGTGAATTATTTGGCGGCAAAGCTTTATGTTGATGGTCAGTTTTCTGATGAAGAGATCGACTACATAGTTGAATCATATCAAATGAGTTTTGTTAGAGGTAATAGATACAGATTTCAGCAATTAAAAAATATTAAAGTGTTATTACAACCGCATTCAGAAGAGTTATTCAAACTTTATGGGGTGACATCTGATGATTTATTACGAGGGCTACAAGAATTAGAAGTCTCTCTTTCTTCAGGAAAAGTTGATGCATTAAGTCAATTTGGCATGGAATCCGACATTACTACAAATTTGGATGATCTTGGTGAATATCTTAAGAAGATTCAATTTGATCCAGGTAATTCTCTGTGGACATTGTTTGATAAGTGTTTTGGCGTTGCGCTATATGTTGCGCTATATGATGTGAAGCAAGTTACTGGATGGCCAGATAGTTTTATTAGTAAATTATCTTTTGAATTAGGGGAATTATCAACTACAGATAAAAAATCTAATTCTGATTATGATAATTGGCCCTTTGTAGATTTACCTGTACAGAAAAAACCATTTATAAATATTGATGGAATAACTTATTGTTTTGATTATTATAACCTCTTTGATAATATCTATAGGGTGATTCAAAAGATCATAAAGGAAAGTGATTCTACTTACGCAACTAAATGGGCTTTGTTTCAACAAGAAGCAAGTGAAAATTTGGTGGCAAATATGTTCAGAAAATTACTTCCTGGTTCTGAAGTATACCTTGGTAACTATTATCCCGATGAAAATCACACAAAACAATATGATGAGAATGACATTTTAATTATCTACGATACTTGCGTGCTCATAATTGAAGTTAAAGCAGGTTCCTTTACTTACACGCCTGCTGCCACTGACTTTCAGGCACATATCAAATCTTTGGATGCACTTATAAAAAAAGCAGATTATCAATGCAATAGAACTCTAAACTATATCAATCGATGCGAAAGAGCAAACTTTTATAAAACCAATAGTAAGAAATCAGATTTAAAGTTTTATCTAGACAAGAAAAAATATAATTATTTTTTTACTTTTTGTATAACTGTAGATAATTTTAATGCCGTGGAAGCCAAAATTGATAAAGCTCATTTTTTGAACATTAATAGTGGAACTTTAGCTGTTAGCGTTGATGATCTTGATATCTATACTGAGTTCTTTGATTCTCCTTTAATATTTTTACATTATTTAAAACACCGTCAAGCTGCTTCCAATAACAGTATATTATATTTGAATGATGAACTTGATCATTTGGGGTTGTATATAAAACATAATGATTATAATGGGTATGTCTCTTCTTATGTAACCGATAAGGAGCAACTTGTCGCCTTTGGCTATAGGCGAGACTTAGATGCATATTTTGCCGGAATCCACGATGATAGATTAAAAATTGAAAAACCTAAACAGATCGTCCCAGAAAGAATTATGCAAATTTTGATATTTTTAGAGTCGAAGCAAATACCAAGAAGAGTCGATTTTGCAAACTTCTTGCTTGATATGTCTGATAAAGCAAGACGGGACTTAAATGGATTTATATCATATGTTGTCGGAAGAGAAAAACTAATCAAAAGTATGTGTCCTTTTGCCCTTGAGGGAGACTTTTTTATGTGCTGCTTCGTTAGGATCCCTAGAATTACGATAATGCCTAAAAGATTGATCGATCTACATACTTATGCGCTTTTAAAAAGTAGAAACAAAGTTGAAGGATGGCAGGTTATTTTGTCGTATGACGATGACTGTTGTATTACTGATATTGCTTTCAAAATATGTCACTATTTCGATTTTGAAAAAGATAAATTTACTGAGTCAGAAATTCTTGATTATTCTGAATCCATTAAATCTACTAGAAAAATTAAATATTTAAATAAGGATTATGATAATAGTTAATTGTAGAATATATTAAATCAGATTTTTGTACATGAAAAGGGTTAAATAGAATAGTACATCTTTAAATTTTTCTTTATTTTTCAATTATTTAGATAGTGTAGTGGCATATAATTGAACTGTGGTTAATAAATAATAAGACTGTAAGTTATTAGTCTTGTATTTTGGCGGTTGCCGAATTTATTCTGTTTCAGCAATCCCTTATATATCAACGCTTTACACGCATTTTTACTACATTTTAGGTTCGTATCAAAGACGATGTAGGATTAGAGCCTTGTGTGCTAGCATTATTTCTTTTTTTTCGGATAGAGTACTATTCTCTTGGTACTTTCATCAGTGCTGAATGACCTGTTACTGAAAATAGAAATAACCACCTTCGTAGCCTTGCCTGTGTTTATGCCATCCTTTAAGGAATAAACATCATCCGTATTTCCCATTGGATACATATACAGCCACTTCTCATGATATTCACCGTTTCCTTTCAGATACCATGTGCTGATGTTCCATGGATTCCCTCCGGGAATCATTTTGTATTTCACTCCGTCAATGGTCAGAGTATTAAGCTCATAAGTGAAGTATCCCGAAATCTTTTCCCGCTCATTGACCCAGTTCTTTTCTTTTATTTTGAACCTGAAATTGCCGTGAGGAGCATGGAATCTGATTTCATTCCTGTAAATCAGATTGTCTTCCGAATATTCTGTATCAACTCGCTCTGCGTGGTAGACATTGCTTACACAGGTGCCGTCAGGTTCTCTGGTAATCATGATTATCTTGCGGAATGGATTGAATTCCTTAAGTTTTTCTGGACAGAAGTTTACGTCTTTGTCCGAACAGTCGATATTTTTAATTTCACCGCTACCTGTATTAAGAAGATTGTAGCTGTCGCCGACAGCAAAATTCATGACCAGTCTGCCAGTAGGTTTTTCCTTTCTGTTTGGTGTAATGTTGTAAATAGGAACACCTTCAAGTGAGTTGTTCACCCGGTAGTAGAATTTCATTGGTTCCCCGGCCCAGGTTATGGAATTGTACATCCAGTCTACCAGCGGAAAGCTTCTTGAATTCATGTCATAGCTTTTGCTGACATAATTCGTGTCGTTTACTCCGGTAAGAATCTTCGGAATGTCATGAACGTATATGTGGTTTCTGGTGTTATGGATTACATAGTAGTCAATGGCACTCTGAATTTCACTTTCAGCACAGAAATTGTCATAGACGGTCTGTACTTTGTCTTCCGGAATTGATGTCTGATAATCCGAAGTTATGGCTGTAAAAAGATCCTGAATTTCATCAGAACCTGCGGGAACGTCAGCATGAGCTCCGAGACACATGAGCATACCTGAAAAAGCGCAGCAGATCTGAAGAATTGTCTTTTGTTGGGGGGTAGCTGGTTTCATATGCATTTTCTCCATATCTGTTGTTCCTACTTAACCTTTTTATCTGCTTTTTCAAGAGGCATGCGTTCACACTTTCCTTCGCTGTCCCTGATGAACAGAACCATTCTTTCGTCCGGCGGAATACAGGAGTTTTCCTCTGAGCAGGAAAGACAATATGAAACGACCTCCACGAATGAATGCAAATCGTGGATTTACCGTGTAAACTGTAGACGTTAATAAAACAGAAACGGATTTACCGCATACATTGAATGAATTTACTACATACATTGAATGAAGGTCGTTATGAATAAGATAATATATATTGGAATGGATGTCCACTCTTCTAACTTTACTTTGTGCTCTTTTGAACCAGGTTATGGCATGTCTGAAGATAAAATATTCGGTCAGGTGCAGTTTAAGGATGACCTGATTAAAAATACCGAGAAGTATATCTGTAATCTGAAATCACAGAGAAAGGATA
>NZ_JNKD01000093.1:0-5174 GCF_000701925.1 Ruminobacter sp. RM87
AGAAGTCCGAAGTTCTGAAAGAAATGTCATACGGCGAAATGATGGATGATCTGTCATCCGCATGGAGAATGACTGATGCGCCTTTAAATGTACCGGCATCATCAGATGACGGATACTGGGTTCACACCCTCAATACAGTGATGGAAACATTAGAAAAATTGGGACTTTCAGTTCCTGCAGCAAAACCTGAACCAAAGAAAAGAGGAAGAAAGCCCAAGGTAAAAGAACAGTCCGAAACAACACCTCGTAGACCGAGGGGGAGACCAAGAAAGGTTATAGTTTCACAAAACACTGAAAATTAGAGGTATAGTCCGTAGAATTGTGAAACTTTTAATTAATCACGCCCAAAAAGTGCTTAAAACAAATACGTATGTTAATGTATTTGCTATGATTGGTATCAGCAGATCTACTTTGAAGTGTATCAATAAATATATCTACACACACTCCAACAAAATGAGAAGATAACTGTTCTATTGTATACCTGTAAATCCATACCACGTAAGCATCCAGGTAAGACAACGATGACTACAAAAACCATACTGAATTCAACAAACAACAAAACTCTCATAAATACCGGTTCAGGCAGCGAAGTTGATAATCTGACCGGAACCGTGGTGTTGGAACAGTATACTCTGCTCAACCGAATCAATTCTCCTTCTGGGGAAGCTGCTTTATATATGGCAATCAGCAATGCTTCCTCTGTTTCTTCAGTCCCTAACCAGCCTGTGGTGGTAAAGATATACAGAAGAAAGGATGCAGTTAAGCCTGAAGTATTAAACAAGATTGCCGAACTTAAATCTCCTGGAATTGTTGAAATAATTGATCACGGTTATTACAACGAATCCCCATGCATTGTAATGCCTTATTATAAAAATGGCAGCCTTGCCGGAAAGACTTTATCTTACGATGTAATCAGAGATATTGTTATACCTGATGTTTCTCAAGGTCTTAAGTATCTTCATAAAAACGGTATTATTCATAAAGACATAAAACCTGCCAACCTGATGATTTCCAACGACGGAAGGCATATTCACATCATTGACTTTGGCATCAGTTCTGCAAAAGATGACGGGGTATCCATACTGATAACTAAAACAGGGATGTCACCTGAATACTGTGCTCCAGAAACGTTTAATAACGTGTGGGTGGAAGAATCAGATTTCTATTCCTTGGGGATTACTCTTTTTGAACTTTTTAAGGGACATACTCCTTACAAGAATTCTTCCGACAGAGGAGAACTTGCAGCCAACGCATCAATTCAGAAGATCAATTTTTCACTTGATTTTCCTGTTGACCTCATAAATTTGATTAAAGGCCTCACTTACAAAGATTTATCAAATCGTAATGACGTAAATAATCCGAACCGCAGATGGACCTGGAAAGAAATAGAAAAATGGCTTAAAGGAAAAACAGTTCCTGTTCCAGGTGAATTAAATTCTGGCAATGATATTTCTGATTCTGACAGTAGTACCGGTGAATCATCATATACTTTTTCCAAACCATATGATTTCAGAAATAACAAGGGGCAAATTGTAAAACTTAATACTCTTCCTGAATTTACAGAAGCTTTCGGAACAAACTGGAAAGACGGCAAAAAACACATTGGCAGAGGTTTTGCCTCAAAATTTTTCATTCAGCAGGATATGCAAAACTCAGCCAGTATCATAATGGATTGTGAGGAAGCAGGTGTTTCAGACATGGCTTATGCCAAAATGCTTATAGAATTAAGCGCCTCTTCCTGTAATTACGATCTTTATTGGGACTCAGTCAAAATCCATAGCAACATGAAGTTTTTATCAGACAAGCTGACTGGCGCAATGTTTAACAAAAGTAGCAACCTCAATGAGGAATTCAATAATATTAAACAATTGCTTTGCTTCTGGTATAAAACTTCAGGAAAAATCGAAGAACTTGGTGTAATTGAGAATCTACAGAAGATTGCAACAGTTAAAGCACAGAGACTTGATACTCAGATAATTGCACTGTGTTCCTTTATAGACCCAAACATGGCCATAAAAATCGGAGATGATGTTTTTCAAAACATTGATGAATTAATAACCTATACCAAATCCCAAAAAATTAATAATGAACAGCAATATTATGAATGGGTGCATAAGAATCAAAATCATATTAAAGAATATACCGAATGCATAAATTCAAAAATAAAGAATTGTTTTGAAAGACTCTTAGCGGATTGGCAGAATGAACTAAACAGACGCAAAAATGAAAAAATTCGTAGAAAACAGGAAGAACTAGCCCGTAAACAACGAGAAGAACAGGAACGCAAACAGCGTGAGGAACAGGAACGTAGACAACGAGAAGAACGGGAACGCAAACAGCGAGAAGAACAGGAACGTAGACAGCGAGAAGAACAGGAACGTAGACAGCGAGAAGAACAGGAACGTAGACAGCGAGAAGAACGGGAACGTAGACAGCGAGAAGAACAGGAACGCAAACAGCGTGAGGAAGAAGAACGCAGACTTCAAGAAGAATTGACCCAGGCTCCTCAAAAATTCTTATCAATAGTAAAAAAAGGTTTAAAAAAAGGGATGATTGTCCCATTCGGTAGTTATCCTCAAAATAAATACGGCTTTAAAGCTCCCATTGAGTGGCTTGTACTCGATGTAACAGGAAATGAAGCACTTCTCATAAGTCGTAAAGGCATAGATTGCAAACTATATAATCATAGCTATGTAGATAACTTAACTTGGGAGGATTGTGATCTCAGAAAATGGCTTAACAGTGATTTTATAAAATCAGCATTTTCTGATGCTGATGCTAAAAAAATTAAAGTTTCAAATCTTGAAAATGATAACAATCCTGAATATGGCACCAAGGGTGGTAATAACACTAATGATCGTATATTCTGTCTGAGCATTGCCGAGACAGAGAGGTATTTCAATAGTGATGAAGATAGAAAATGTGAACCAACAGCCTACGCTGTTCAACAAGGTACATATGTAGGTAAAGGACAAAACTATTGCAATTGGTTACTTAGATCTCCTGGAGGAAATGTAAGTAATATTTTCTCTGGCAACTCACCAAATTGTTTCTTCGCAGCTGAAGTATTTAATGATGGAAGACTTTGTCTGTGTGGACACGGAGTCGGCGTCAGAGGCTTAGCCGTCCGTCCTGCTTTAAGGATAATATGCGATGAAGAATTAGAACGCAGACAACGTGAAGAACAAGAACAGGAACTCAAACAGCTAAAAGAACTACAAGCACAGACTTACAAAAATTTTTTAGCAATAATAAAAACAGGAATTAGAAAAGGGATGATTATTCCATTTGGTAGCTATCCGCAAAATGAGAATGGTTGCAGAGTCCCTATTGAATGGCTTGTGCTTGATGTTAAAAAGTCCTCACTTACCAATCGTTTATTCAATACGGATAATAAAATTGAAGCTCTTCTTATCAGCCGTTACGTACTTGACTGCAAACAGTATCACCATAATTATACTGATATTACTTGGGAAGATAGTGAACTTAGAAAATGGCTTAATAATGATTTTATTAAATCAGCGTTTTCGGAAGAAGAGGCTAAAATAATTAAAGTATCAGAACTTAAAAATGAAGAAAACCGTGAATATCGAACCAGAGGTGGAAATGACACCAAAGATCACGTATTCTGTCTCAGTATAACTGAGGCTGAACAGTATTTCAGAAGTGATTATGACAGAAGATGCGAACCTACTGCCTATGCACGAAACCACGGCGCATATGTTAAAAACGACAGATGTTTCTGGTGGCTCCGGTCGCCGGGCCGCAATCAGGACAATGCGGCGTATGTTGAAGCAGGCGGCTCGCTCTATCTGTATGGCTGCGACATCAACTATGTTAGCCTTGCTGTTCGGCCCGCTTTACGGATAATCTGCAATGAGACACTAGAACAACGAAAGCAGCGCGAGGAAGAGGAACGTAAACAGCGAGAAGAACAGGAACGCAGACAGAAGGAATTGCTGGCACAGGCACACGAGGAATTTTAGGCAATAATAAAAAAAGGAATACGAAAAGGAATGATTATTCCTTTTGGAGCTTACCCTCAGGATAATGACAGTTTCAGAACACCTATTGAATGGCTTGTTCTGGATGTTAAAAAGACCAATTTTCTCAATCGTGTATTTGCTAAAAATAAACTTGAAGTTCTTCTTATCAGCCGTTACGCTCTTGACTGCATACAATATAACAGTAACCAGACCAATCTAACATGGGAAGATTGTGATCTCAGAAAATGGCTTAACAGTGATTTCTTAAAATCAGCATTTTCAACTGAAGAAGCAGAAAGGATTCTTATTTCAGAAATAGAGAACGATGACAATCCTAAATTTAGAACTCGGGGAGGGGAAAATACAAAAGATCGCATATTTTGTCTCAGTATTGCGGAGGTAAAGAAGTATTTCAGTAATGATGAAGACAGAACATGTAAAACAACAGCTTATGCTCGTGAGCAAGGGGCTTATGTTAATAATGGATATTGTTACTGGAGACTTAGATCGCCGGGAAACTGTCAATCACACGCATCGTACGTTTATTCAGACGGTGTGCTTAATCTGAATGGTGGCAAAGTTGATCGTGTCCATATTGCTGTTCGGCCAGCTTTGCGGGTAATCTGCAATCTGTAATCTTCTAATCTGAAATCATCCGACCACGGCTACGCTGCTCTTTTATGAGAAAGCTTTGCAACACTGTCAAAGCTATTGCAAGTTTTAGAGAAGATTCTGTAGCCTCGTAAAATCAACGTTTTCGGGGCTATTGCAAGTTTTTTTGGGGGAGAATTTTTACACAAAGTAAATTATTAATTCTTAAAAGCTATTCCAAGTTTCGGGGGAAACTTCTGCAAGTTCGTGGGAGTCCGAAAAAAACTGAAACAGAGAGTGAACGCGATTCCGTGTAAACCCTTGTTAAGCCCCTTTTGAAAAATTATCTAATGTACCTAGCTATCCTTGTGCTGGTTTCATCAAGACAGGATAGCTGGTTCAGAACCTTTGCCCAATTCTGTATTTTAGCATTGTTCCATTTCTTGGCAAGTTCACCCGTAATTCTGAGATAGAAAATTTTAAATACCGAATTTTCATTTTCAAAGAATCCCTTTTTAGTGACCTTTCTAAGGCTTGAATTTACAGATTCGATGGCATTGGTCGTATACATCACTTTACGTATGTCGGCAGGGTAAT
>NZ_JNKD01000094.1:0-5165 GCF_000701925.1 Ruminobacter sp. RM87
ACATTCGTAGCCGGAGGCACTTCAATCATGAAAAATGAACTGCTTTCAGTGGTATCATCAGCTGACGGCTCTTTACATTTACCGGAACCACCACTGATAAGACCGAGTTCTCTCAATCTGCTGATTCTTTTCAAATAAGTCTTATACGATATTCCCTGTTCTGAAGTCCACCGAGTGGTGCTCAGACCGCTGCTCTGCTGTTCATAATACTGATTCAGCCACAGCTGATGCCTTGGATGTGTTTTAGTCATAAGATTATCTCCGTAAAATACGGTGACATCTTAAAGCGTTGTTTTTGAAAAATGAATAACCCTTGTTGCGTACACGCTTACGACTGAATCTGTCCATTCATAAATTCATGTCTAGAACTCTGATGTTCTATAACTGTTTTGATGAAGCAATTATCAGCAAGATAATCAATGATATCTTTATTTTCTTCAGTATAAAAAGCAGTTAAATGTTCTTCAAAATCAGCATATTTATCTTTCTGAATAATCAGCAAATCAAAATCTTTTTTTATCAATTGAATATTGCATAAAAAAAGAGTAGTCCTCTTATTTCCATCCCCGAACGGTTGCAGTCTGGACAAATTACAAAAACACTCTGAAACAACATATTTGTAATTATCAGGAGTAATGTTATTCAGTTTAGTAATTTCCTCTTCAACTCTTTCTTGTGAAGGAATAGGTATCTGACCTATGCATGGAATTGAACTTAAACCATTTCGTAAAGCACCAGTGAATAATGCTTGTTCCTTTGCCAGCATCGAATTTAGTTTTATATAGAGCTCTAAATCAACATTTAACTTTAAAATATCAATTGAATCCATGAAGTTTAATGTATTTATGACATTATCTATTACAAGCGACTCTTCTTCAGGGAAATCCAGCATTTCAAAGTTTTCTTTATTTAGAAGTTTTTCTGTTTGAATATCTGTAAGATTTATACCTTCAAATCTACAAAGAGACTGAGCAAAATGGATCTTTATCTCTCTTCTATAATCTTTTAAATTTGCCATTTTAAAACCTCAGTTGTTAGATTATCTACTAATTCAGAAAAGCCAATTTCATTTTGTTTATATAATGATATAAATTTATTATTTAAGTAAGCTATTTTACCTTCTCTATAAAAAAGATATATATTTTTATAAAGTAAAGTTTTTTCATTTGGCGTAAGATAAGGGATGTTTTCTGAATAATTCAATACTTCATTTATATCTTTTGATTTAAAGAAAGCACCATACACACAAAACATCTTTTGTAAAAAAAAGTAATCCTCAAAAATAATATTTTTGCATCTTTTATTTACATACATATCTACTACGTGACTATATCTTATATTCTTATGATCTATTACATTTGTATATATAGTCCATAGCAATGTGTCTTTTATTTTTGCTGGATTACATGACATAATATATTCCTTTGCAAATTAACGAGATCTTCCTTTCTTTTGACTTGTAGAAATAACATTCTCACGAGCATTATTCTTTTCCATATTTCTCCGCATCATTGCCATTCTGGGCGATACAGCAGAAGCTTGTTCCTGTGTTTCTTCATCAATTTCTTTATGAGCTTCTGCTTTAGCCTTTGCCTGAATCCGTTCATTCATGAACGCACGTCTGGAGCTGATGCTACTTTCATCCCTGGAGCTGATGTTATTTCGTGATTGATTATCCTGTTTTTCTTTTTGTTTTAAATAAATCGCTCGGGACAAGTCACTGAGCTCAAGTGATATTGATTCAGTGTCCATAATATCCCTCAATAATTGATCATCCTTTACATCAATGTCATAACGTGAAACCAAAACATCAGGATCTTTAGAAAATTCATAAAGCCTTTTAGCTGTATCGACATTAAAACTTTCTGAATAATTCTTTGCCAAAAAATGTAAATCGTACAAATCTCGGCACTTACTTCTGGTATTATCCCCATCAAAAGCGGCCTTCAACTTATAATCTATAAGCTGTTCTATCGGAGCATAACGGATTCCGTCTTTTACGCACACCAAGTCTTCTTGTATTGGCGTTCTGTATGAAATCTCAATTTTTAATTTATCTGTTAATTTTATTGCATCGACAGAATAGTCAATTAAATATCTTGTAACTGTTTCAGTATCTTTCTTTATGTTGATATTTAACAATCTAATGCCTAAAGGAAACGCTTCGTTTATTTTATTGAGCAGATTAAGACGTTTTGAAGAGTCAAAATCTAAATCTTCCGAAAATCTTGTAAGTCCATATCCTAAATAAAGGGCTGCCCCCTTTAAGAACTAAATGAGTATCGCTCAATTGTTTCAAAATACACGTCATTAAATTTTATGATAAAAATTCTTTGATTCAGTACTATTCCGCTATCGGATTTTTTTTCTTCCATGCCTCTAAAATCTCTAGTTCTCTTTGGGATAATTTGTTTTCCATTATATCTATGAGTTCATAAACTCTTTTCTTGTCTTCAATACTTGGAAACCATTCATCTAACATCACATAACCTAGTTCTCCAGATTGAAGCACTGAAATAAACAAATAATCAACACAAGCTCTAGGATGATCTGCTATCCATACAGGGGAATTTTCTGGATAGTATCCCATTTTATTTAACCTGTCTGTTCCGTCTATTACGCCCGTACTCCCTAAAAGGCTATTTGTATTGTATCTTTGTCCTGTGCCAAATATAAACAATTCCTGCCGATCATCTCTATCATTATCTAAATAACCTGAACTATGCCAATCACCAGTATCATCAGGACTATGGATATTCAAAGCGACCTTACTACTTACATAAATATCTTTTGACGTTGGTGGTATATATAACATATATCCTCCTCACTTATTATCAATGACTTCTAATTGTTTAGCCCACTCTTTAGAAATAATAACGTTCATTTTAGCCCACTAAATACATTATAAAACAGAATAATCGTCACTCATCAATAGTCTTTCCATCTCCTCCTGAGTATATTGTTTGGAGTGAGCTCTAATGTCTTCTGCCAATTCCTCTGAAAAGCGACGTCTTTTTTCACAAAGAGCCTTATATTCTTCAGGATGTTCTTTCTTTAACTTATCTAATGCTACCCTTCTTTCATGGGAACGTCTTTTATAAATTTCACTTCTAACATTTCTGACGTAATCTTCAGATTGTTCGCAATACTGATCATCAAGAATACTGATATTATTCTCGTAACGATAAATCATTAAATTAGCCAAGATTTCATCATTTGCATTAGGATCTTCTTTTAGTAACGATTCTGGAAATAATTCATCATCTCTGCAAAAAGAAAACAGATCCAGCATTCCTCTAAGCTCATCCATGTGAGACATTAGAAATTTTACCTGTTCTTCATGAGATTTATCTTTTACCTGTTCAATCAAGGCAACATAAGCCTTTTCGTATTCAAAAGCGTTTTTCTTATCCTCTCCACTCTCTGAATATACAATAAGTTCATCAGCAGAAGGAAAACCTAAAGGCGTCCCCTTCCTAAGGTTAAAATCTAGTTCTTTATTGTTAATCATCTATTAGTCCTTTCAAAAATTCTAATCATCACATTCTACAGTAATAATTCCATCACGGTCTTGCAGGTCACCATTGAAATCGCACTTACCGTCACCGAACTTAAAGTACCAGAAGATGTAAATCCAAGCAATTGGAGCAAGGAATACGGCAAACGAAAAGCACAAAACCATAGTTACCAGCTTTGCAATCAACCAAATGAAAGCATTAGCGATAAGCACGTTATCACCCATTATCCAGTTAACAACTGATTCGTAAACGAATCTTGAGAACGGATAAATTAACCAACTGATTGCCACAAAAGCAAAACCTTGTACCTGATTCCAGTTAATCACCGTGTGAGTTGCCATATCAGTCAACGGCATGTGAGTTAAAACAATCAATGGTAATGGTGAAATTAAGATAAAGTGTCTTAAATAGTAAGCTGGCTGAAGTCCACCAAAAATCCAACCTAATTTTCTGAACATAGTATCACCTCTATTGTAACTTAACCTAAGTTCATTATATGCCTGTATAGAATAAATACAAATAGTTTTTATACTTATTTTATGATACACCTATCAATTCATTGAAATTTAACAAATATCATCAAAATTTATGTTGTTTATTCTCAAAATAAAAAACTCCCAGAGTTTTATCTTCTGGGAGCAAAAGCACGAACTCTATTCTTACAGTAATTATCGCTTCATCTTGTGATCCTTACTTCTGGCCTGATGACTGTTCATTGTGTTTTTTTGCGTTTTCTTCCATCGCCTTCATTCTTTCAGACTTCTGTTCATTTTCCTGTTGGACAGCAGAGTCATCTGTCCTGCTTTTCTTATTGGCTTCTTCCTGAATGAACTGAAATCTTTCACTGTTCTTTTCCTTGTTGTCGTTAACCTTATCTACAGTCTGAGCTTCTTTAACATTCTTATCGGTTTCAGTTTCCGTTCTGGAGGCTGTTTTATTAACCATTTTATCCTTAATCTTATTTTTTGTTGTTCTTAAGGTATTCAGCTTCTTATTTGCTGACTCAAAGGCTTCATATGTCTCACGCAAGCCCTGTTTATGTGCCTCAAGCCCTTGCTTTTCTTCTGCTGTGTACTCAGTATCTTTCAGACGCTCCTCGGTCTCTCTGAGTTCCTTACGCAAATAATCCATTGTTTCTTTTATGGTTCTTGAGGTTTCAAAATCGAATGAATCACCCTGTTTCTGCTGACCGCTTTTATCCCTGGCATTTTCTTGAGTGGACGTAATGTGATTTAGTAGGCCAGCTTTAACCAAATTACTTTACCATCGTTAACCAAATAGTTTACCACCTCTAACTTAATTATCAGGCCATCTATAATTTTTTCTGGCAGATTTGTTTACCACGATTAATCTAATTAGCAGGCCATTGTTAACTTTTTTACTTTACCGCACTTAACCTTAATATGTTACCAATGAAGGATAACCAGCATAACCGCCGATTATCCTATTCGTCAGTTACTTAACTCATGTTAAACGATCGTAAAAGTTGACCACCTAAACGAATAAAAGTTGACCACCTGCAAACAAGAAAAAACAGACAACGGAGTGGTCATGAAAAAAGCCAAAAATCGTAAAATGCCGGAATATCTCGTAAGGAAAAAACGGTATTACAAGATGTTTGATTCAATCTTTCAAAATCAGATCAAT
>NZ_JNKD01000095.1:0-4955 GCF_000701925.1 Ruminobacter sp. RM87
GATGGTACGGGGTGCTGTCGATACTATGATCGCAACACCAGACTTTGCAAAATCTATGAAAGCCGTCCGCTGAAGTGCAGAGTCAAGGAAGGGGGAAAGGTTTATTTCCCCGATCTTTCCTATGAGGAATATATTCGAAAAACAAAGGAGATGTGCAGAATTCTTAAGAAAATGAGTGAAAAACACTGTCGGCAAGGCCTTATCATCCGATAAGTCGTTTTACGGATGATTAAGCATGGATTCCAGAACGATTCCGCCCGAAAACACAATAATATTCACGGCAAAGGTGAGTAATCCCACCAACGCAAACAAAATGTATTCTGCAAAAGAAATGTCAGTGTTGCGTATACTGCTGCCGGATCCAAACTCTCTGAATCTTAGTCTTTTATTGAACGTACCGCTGTTCCGGCCTCCCCTTAATACTTTCAGAATTCTTCTAGATTCGTTTTGTGCGGTAAAAAGAAATGCTGCCTGTAACGATGCCGTCATGGCAAGAACAGCGAATAAACCGTCACATTCGTCCGGATGGCAAATACAGGTCGTGACACCGATAAACAGAAACATTAGAGTGATGAGCTGCAGGATGTAACGTAATAGAAGTGCCGTAAAACCGCGGTTTATCGGCATTCCTGCGGTATATAAGTTCTCCTTCTCGAACTGTACCTCGATGCCTAACTCCTTTAACCGCCTTACGGTGTTGAGCAGATCTACTGTGTTACGGGCAAATCTGCTTATGGACTTGGTAAGAATGATGTCAATCTTACCGTCCTCACAATCCTGAAGCATTCGTTTGAATTCAGCTCTGCGCTCAACACTTGTACCGGAGATGAAGCTGTCGGCATATACTCCAGCAAATTCCCATTCAGGATTATTCTGAATGAGATCGTTGTAGTAGCTGATCTGAGTTGACAGAGAATGAGCCTGTCTGTCAGATTCCATGGAGACACGTGCATATGACGCTACCCGTTTTCTGGCAGGCAGGGCTATGCTTTTTACATCAATTTTCTTTATCGTTTTCATAGTTATACCCTCGTTTTGATACCACTATTACTCACTCTTATCGCCTGACTTATCAAGCGATAGTGTTAAGAGTTTTCCGATAAGAGGGGAGAATGTCCTGACGAGAAAATCATCAATTTTTCTGAACTCGGTTTTGGTCATGAATCCCTGTTTCAGAAAGCATTCAGCTAAATGCCTTGCTACCAGATAGTTCATTTCAGACTCAAACTGTTTCGGTGTCACAGGTTACTCCTTCATAACGATGTTTGATGTAGCATTCGTGGGTGCAGAACTTATGCTGTTTGATGCCAAAGTAGGTGAATTCTTTTCCACAGCAGAGACACTTTACTGTGTGAGGATTACGGCGCTTAACCAGCTCCGGATGTGCATTCCACCAGGTTACCCGACACGCATCAGAGCAGAATTTACGGTGTTTAACCTTTTCCCTCTGGATGAGCTGCTTGCCACAGCATCTGCAAAAAGTCGGAAGCTCCAAAGGTGTATCTGACTGAGACTTAAACGCCTCTTTACGGTTGCCTGCGAGACCTGCACGCTGGCAGTAACTTTTAACTGTAGCCACGGTGACACCCATCGCTTTGGCAATGGCGTTATAACTGAAATTCTGCTCACGCAGAGTTTTGATTATGGATTTCTGTTGTTCTGTCATAAATCTTTGACCTCCTACTATATCAATGGACGTGAAAACCATGTTTTGACGAAGGCTATAGAAAAATAATTTTTGAATGATTAAAAGTTGTACAGCCGTGTATCGAGATGAGTGTCAAGGTAATAGTGGGAAGGCGATTTCAGGAAGCAACTGTTGGAGTGGATCTGCTTTTATTTTCAATTTGTCGTTCATGCACAGAAATACAGCCACCAACATGCTAGAATCTATGAGAACAGTTTGGTGAAATAAAGGACACAATTAAAAATCAGGCGATAAAATTCACTAAGGATGGAGAATTAGTTATGAAAAATCAGCTTAAAGGAAAAGGACTAACATCTTTATTTTTTGCCGTAACTCTCGCTTTATATGGTTGTGCAAACCAGGCGGAGTTTGCAAAGACAGATACTATCAATGAAATATCTAATAGTGATGTTAAGTTGAATCTTTCTAATGATGCCAGCGACTTTGTGTTACTGAGTGAAGCAGTTCCTGATGCAATCTTAGAAATCAGGTATTATTCGACATATAATTTTGTGGGCACCAGAATTGACGGGTATGAAGAACCGGTGGCCTTACTTACAAAAGAAGCAGCCACTGCGCTCAAAAAAGTCAGTGATGAATTAAAAAAGAAAGGATACCGTTTAAAGATTTTTGATGCGTATCGCCCTCAAAAAGCTGTTAATCACTTTATGCGCTGGGCTCTCGATACTAACGATGTGGCGATGAAAAAGTATTTCTATCCTGAACTTGAAAAGAACGTTCTTTTCCCTCAAGGGTATATAGCCGAACATTCAGGACACAGTCGTGGCAGTACAGTAGATTTAACTCTTTTTGATATGAATACTGAAAAAGAAGTAGATATGGGAGGAACATTCGATTACTTTGGTTTATTGAGCCATCCGGATTATAAAAATATTACTAAAGAGCAATATAACAACCGAATGATTCTTCGGGAGGCGATGTTGAATAATGGTTTTAAACCTTTGGAAGAAGAATGGTGGCATTTCACTCTGAAAGACGAACCTTATCCTGACACTTATTTCACTTTCCCGGTATCAGCCACTTCAGTTTCGAATGACAGATGTATAACAAAATAACAATTTAAAATAGACCAAGCCGGCATCCCAATTACCGGCTTTTTTTATTTAGTAAGGTTAATTCCCTTATTCCCCAAGTCTGCTATTCACCGTTTGAGCCAAATCGCCCAACTTCCCGAATAGCCAATTTCCCGGACAGGATTTTCGAGCAAACCAGCGGTGAACCGTCAGCAACATTTCATCACTCCTGACCGAATAACTCAAAGCCTTATCCCGATCGGCAATCCACACAAGTTTCTTCTTGCCATGCCTTCTGCAGATATCAACGCACAGATCTATCAGGGCAGCATACACCTCCGTCTTCATGGTGTAAGGTTCAGTCAGATCTGATGCGCATTCGATGGTAACAGCTCTTTGGTCGTTGTCTCGAGATGATGAGCACCAGGATCGGTTCTGCTCATCAACACAGAGTCCGATTCTGCCGTCAGCCCCGATGCAGTAGTTGCAGCTTGCCTGTCTGCTGCTGTCCTTAAAGCAGTCGCAAATGCGTTCAACACTGAGCTGACCGACAACAGCGTGAGGTGTGATTCGGTCTATTGCATGAGTCCTTCTGCCGGAATGGTTCGGACTCAATCTGGTGTAACTTACGAGTGGACTATTTGCCATTGTTATTCTCCTTATCTTCTGATTTTTCGTGTAACTGGTTTAATGCTTTCCTGACCACAGCAGGTATCGGCAGACCGAGATGTGCAGCGTTCTCGAGTAAGCTGATGCCTTCGTTTGAAAGGTAAAAGAAAATCACTGCGGTTCTGAGAACACTTCTGGTCTGAAAGATTCTCGTGTCCAGAATGCTGGCAATGCCCACGAGCATGAAGACAACCACCTTACGGCAAATGCCGTTCAGGGTATTGGCCAGAAAGTCATTACCCATGATGATGAGTTCACCGAAACCGCCGTTTGACTGCATGAGTCTGGTGCAGAAAGTACCCCTGGCATTATCCAGTCTCCCAGTAGCGGCAGATACAGTGTTGAGTTTGGTTTCCAAAACACCGTCAAAGTTGTTCTTTGCCAAATCAGAGAGATAGGAATCCAGAGCCTTGCTGTTCTTTTCAATCTCTGTGGTGGCCCCCTTATAGGTAAGAGAAATTGTGTCACTGTTATCCTTTGCCGTAATGCCGAACTGCCGGAGTGCCTTGGTAGAACCCTGGGAGAAAGCAATAACCGCATCAGTCAGGGTATTGATGTCTCGTCCGGTACCGTGGGCAATGGTGGCGTAGGTCTTAAGCTGTTCGTTTGAGTTGGTAAGACCGTTATTGCCTAGTTGTCATAAAGATTTATGTGACATTGCGGACATTTGATTAGCGCGGGACCGATGCTCTTTTCGTAAAGAGACGGGCGTTTGAGCATATAACCGCAGTAACTGCAACAGTAGTTATCTATAAGATATACGTCGTCTTGACGTTGTGAATTGTCGATGAAAAAAATGCCTTGTTTGGCATTTATGTATCCCGTAAGATGGCAAACAGCATAAACCAAAATTCTGACAGTACGGCGATCCTGTTGCGGGTACCGCTAAGAGCAACTTCAGTGTTTGCCGGATTGAAATAAACAGTTCCACATTTGTCACAGTACTGCAGTACTGGACCGGGGCGGAAATTTAGAATTTCATGCCCGTTATAAATGTGATTTATGAGTTCTATAAGAGGTGATAAAGTTATTCCACTGGTATAACTACCGATTTTTCCACATTGAGGACAGCTCGGATATTGAATTTTCCCAATAGTTTTGAAAGCGCACATTTTGGCTTCTTTCAGATTCTGTCGGGTATAGCAATCATTAGGCATGAATTATTTATCCAACTTTTCAATCAGGCACTGGTGATCCTTTGTTTTAGGATTATAGTTAATGCCTATAAGCAACACATCGTTAGGATAATCACCATCACGGTATCTGCTGAAATACTCCTTCTCCTTAATCTGATCCATAGCTTCTTCCGCGCTCTGACCATATTTAAATTCTATGAGCAGAATAGGAAGGTTCATGTTCCTCTTCGGTGCATAAATCAAATCAGCACTTCCTTTACCGGACTGCAGTTCACGGAAACACTCATATTCACGCTCGGTGCGCCACATAAGACCGGATATAAGGCAGAACACCATGGATTCTTCACGGTTATAGGTAAGAAGGGATACATTAGGTGAATTATGAATCTCAGTGATGATTTCTGCAGTCTTATTACCATCAAGCTCTGT
>NZ_JNKD01000096.1:0-4814 GCF_000701925.1 Ruminobacter sp. RM87
CAGCTTCGTAACCACAGACAATATCAATATCCTTTCTCTGTGATTTCAGATTACAGATATACTTCTCGGTATTTTTAATCAGGTCATCCTTAAACTGCACCTGACCGAATATTTTATCTTCAGACATGCCATAACCTGGTTCAAAAGAGCACAAAGTAAAGTTAGAAGAGTGGACATCCATTCCAATATATATTATCTTATTCATAACGACCTTCATTCAATGTATGTAGTAAATTCATTCAATGTATGCGGTAAATCCGTTTCTGTTTTATTAACGTCTACAGTTTACACGGTAAATCCACGATTTGCATTCATTCGTGGAGGTCGTTTCATATTGTCTTTCTGAATATAAATTTAATCATTTTTCACAGCAGAACATATATATGCCATGACCAGTACATTCCGGGAAATGATAATTTCCATTAAGAAGAAAAAAACGGGACTCCGGATCCGCTGAGATCCGAAGCCCCGCACATAGCCTTAAATCAGGTGATGATTACATCTTGCTGATGATTTCGTCAGCAAATTCTGAACACTTGATTTCAGTAGCGCCTTCCATTAAACGTGCAAAGTCGTAAGTTACGCGCTTGCCCTTGATGGCGCCTTCCATACCTCTGATAACCAGGTCTGCTGCTTCATTCCAGCCCATGTGACGGAGCATCATTTCAGCAGAAAGAATGATTGAACCTGGGTTTACCTTGTCGAGACCGGTGTACTTAGGAGCAGTACCGTGGGTAGCTTCGAACATTGCGCAGGTGCTGCCGATGTTTGCACCAGGAGCGATACCGATACCGCCTACCTGAGCGGCAAGAGCATCAGACATGTAGTCACCGTTGAGGTTAAGGGTGGCAATTACGTCGTATTCAGCAGGACGGAGGAGAATCTGCTGTAAGAATGCGTCAGCGATGCAGTCCTTGATTACGATGTCTTCGCCGGTCTTTGGATTCTTAATCTTCATCCATGGACCTTCGCCGATGAGTTCACCGTTGTACTGTTCCTTGGCAACATCATAGCCCCACTGCTTGAATGCACCTTCGGTAAACTTCATGATGTTACCCTTGTGAACAAGAGTTACAGACTTGCGGTTGTTGGCAATAGCGTATTCAATGGCTGCCTTAACCAGTCTCTGAGTACCTTCCTTTGAAACAGGCTTAACACCGATACCGCAGTCCTTGTCGAAACGGATCTTGGTAACGCCCATTTCAGTCTTGAGGAAGTTGATAACCTTGTCAGCTTCCGGAGTACCGGCCTTCCATTCAACACCGGCATAGATATCTTCACTGTTTTCACGGAAAATAACCATATCAACGAGTTCAGGCTGCTTAACCGGGCTTGGAACGCCTTCAAAGTAACGTACAGGACGTAAGCAGATGTAGAGGTCGAGCTGCTGACGTAAAGCAACGTTTAATGAACGGATACCGCCGCCGATTGGAGTGGTTAAAGGTCCCTTGATGGAAACAACGTATTCCTTCAGAAGGTCAAGGGTTTCATCAGGAAGCCATACGTCCTGACCGTAAACCTTAGTAGCCTTTTCACCTGCGTAGATTTCCATCCAGGAAATCTTCTTTGAACCGTTGTATGCCTTTTCAACAGCAGCATCTACAACCTTGATCATTGCAGGAGTGATATCACTGCCGATACCGTCACCTTCAATGAATGGAATAATAGGATTGTTAGGAACGTTTAATCCGTTACCCTGGACAGTAATCTTGGCACCTGCAGGTACAACAACCTTAGAAGTCATATAAGAATCCCCATGATTAACATAAAAAGACAGTTCCAATATATGAAAAAGCCGCATTTACAACAGCATTAACAGCTGACAACATTCAAATACCGGTTCTGACGAAAATTAAAACAAAAAAGTACCGCCGATAATTATAAAGATGCTTATTTTATTTATCAAACATTCTTTACCTGTTTTTAGTGCATATAATAAAAAATTACCTGAAAGAACCGGCAGAACACGCATCAGAGAAAAGACTCTGAAAACCGCACCTGTAAAAACCCACAGTCATCTGACAGTCCCGGGCATGAAGAACAAGGCCTTTTCTTCTGCGCCCACGTCCGCAGCGGATTCGTCAGCTGTTCGGAATTTCCGAACAGCTGACGGCTGATGAATCATGTGCCTGATGTAACCTCCGACGGTACGGCTCGTAGCCATAAAAATTCCCAATCTGTGAATAACCTGCTGTCCGGGCACAAAACACCTTGAGAACATGTGAATAAAAAAACGGAAACTGAACCACCCTCAGCTTCCGTTTTCAGGACAGATCAGACACAGCCAGAAAATGACAGAAAACCCGCCGTGTCAACATACTTGTCTGTTAATCGATGACCGTTAACAGATCGTCAACGCTTCTTCTCCTCGGCGCACGAGGTTCAGAATCAGTATATCCCATGGAGACAAGTGCGGAAATTCCGAAAACATTCAGATCAATACCTAAAATTTCGGCAACCGCCTTTTCATCATAAATGCCGAGAATCACGGAACCGATACTCTTTTCATGAGCCGCAAGACACAGGGTCTGAGTCGCAATGCCGGCATCAAATGACTCCCAGTGGGCTCCCTTTGAGGTTGTCGGAGTTCCATCATCATTGTATCCGCAGACGCCCTTCTGAGTTACAACCACCATCAGCACGTTGCAGTCAGTCACGCGATGCATGTTTGGCGTGAATCCCATTACTCCGTACTGAGCGATTCTGTTTTTGAGTTCCGGATTCTTTACCGCGACATATGACACCGTCTGGGAATTCTTCCATGATGGTGCAAAAGAAGAATTTTCAATAACCTCTCTGAGAGTCTGGGATGAGATGTCCTGTTCTGTGTATTCACGGACACTGCGGCGTCCTCTGATGCATTCTACTGCGTTCATTGCTGATTATCCTTAAATATTGCTTGGTTAATAACTTACTTATAATTGTTCCGGCGGCTCCGGAGCAGGTCCGGAAACTGACGGATACAACATCTACACATCTAGATATATCAATGTGAAATACATTTTTTTTGGCAACCAGCTCCGGTTGCCAATATTCAATGCGATCCTGTTTATCAGGTTCTCCGTTTAATGTTTAGCTGCACAGCATTTTCTGCTGTTGTCATATCTGGTATACGATGAAATCATCTCCTTGAATGATTCCACCCCTTCCGGTGAAATGGAATAGTAAGTCCACTTTCCGTCTTTTCTGCATACCACCAGGTCGCTGTCACAGAGTATCTTCATATGATGTGAAAGAGTCGGCTGTGAAATTTTAAGAAGTTCCATCAGGGAACAGCCGCATTTTTCACCATCCTGAAGAGCCAGTAAAATAGCCAGACGGCTTTCATCGGTAAAAGCTTTCGCTCTTCTTACATCTTCTCTGAAACCCATAACAACTCCCGATATGCGGACATTATAGCACCTCACATTCTAATATATCAATATGTAAATCTATCAATATATAAAAATATAACCCATACCACAGAATATAAAATACTTTTATTTCTGATTCAATTCATTTTTACCTGTAAATCGGTCAATACTTTATAAGTCCGTCAAATCCGTTCCGTAATACAGTTCCCAGCCTAACAAAATAAACGCCGGTAGAGATTATCCGAATCAGTTCCATTATTCCTGTTCCTGAAAAATTATTTTTATCGAGTGCACTAACTGTCTCAATTCTGACGACATTTATCACCTTCAGCGGATTATATTACGGCAGTTTGTCATTCTGTTAAGTACGTCCATGCAGAAAGTAACGGCCGTGATGCATAATATTCAGCCGGAAACACGGAAATTTAAACAGGCTTATCCAGGAGGATACGAAACATGAAGCTTGCAACCGCACTGTCCGAAAGAGCGGATTTACAGAAAAGAATATCTGATCTTGGTGTAAGACTTAATAACAACGCCAAGGTTCAGGAAGGCGAAAAGCCGGCTGAAGAACCGGAAGTACTTCTTAAGGAACTGAACGACTGTCTGCTCCGTCTTGAGGAACTGATGGCAAGAATCAACAAAACCAATAACATGACCAGAGCCGGAGATCAGACAATCACCGATCTGATTGCAAAGCGTGACTGCCTGAAGACACGCGTCAAAATAATGAGAGATTTTCTGAATGCTTCAAGTGATATGGTAAACAGATATTCCAAAACCGAAATAAAAATATGCAGTACCGTATCGGTTGCCGAACTTCAGAAAAAAGTCGATGCCTGGTCAAAGCAGCTTAGAGAAACAGATGAAAAAATTCAGGAGCTTAACTGGCTGACTGAACTTATTTAAATTTTATGACGGTAGTCCTGTCAGGCGGGTAACATCTCTGCGATTGAGAATGAATCGCGCTTTCAGTGGTGCATGTCAGGCACGTGCGGGGTTCGACTCCCCGGTTACACTGTACGCCATGTAATGAAACACTAGTAAAACGCACTTTGTATATTTACTACCTGTTACCGGTGACAGGATGAGGGCTGGGTTCGGGGATTTTTTTAAGATACAGAAAGCCGTGACGGAAAACGTCACTGCTTCTTACTAAAAGCATGAATTGTTTTCATTCACTCATGGTACTGCACAGTAGTCACCATACAGACTCATGATAAATAAGCGATTTCATCTGTACGGCATCAGAATCGTTTATAGTTTCTGTACGCAATAAGCCCGTAAACAGAAGACCTGCAACGATGATAAACGAAATTACCTTTTTAATACCCCAAGACAATATGAAACGACCTTCATTCAATGTTTGCGGTAAATCCGTATCTGTTTATAGACATCTACAGTTTACACGGTAAATCCACGTTTTTACATTCATTCGTGGAGGTCGTTTCATATTGTCTT
>NZ_JNKD01000097.1:0-4726 GCF_000701925.1 Ruminobacter sp. RM87
GAATGGTCTTTTCGCCATAACCATTTCTGCGATTCTCGGTTTCTTTTGGTTCGGATGAACTCTTATCATAACCAAGGTGTGCATCCATTTCGGCATTAAGCATTTTCTCAAAAATAGGTCCAAAGACGTCCTTTAAGGCTTCATTAACGTCCTTAGCATTTTGTACGTCATAATTACTGAGAATTAAATCTGCAATTTTTTCAGCAGCAGGATTTCGCTTAATATCTTTTTTTGCCATATTCATATAACTCCAATTAAGTTTTTAATATTAACAGACTTAACAGGAATACACGAATTTTATGTCACACCCCAACATTTTGCAGTAATTAGGGCTTTTCACTCCCCCTTTGACATAATTATTCATTCATATTACGAGAAATATCGGTAATCATCAATGTTAAAAACTCTTTTTCAGATTCCTTTATATTTGCCACAAAGTCATCATAGCACTTGGCATTGGATGGTATTTTCAGTCCGTGTTTGATTACGGAAATATCGTTTCTCGGATGCACATTCCCTTCATATGTTGAACCTTTGTTCATCCAAAACTGATAATCCATGCTTAGTGTGGTTTCAGGATAAATGTAGTAACCTGACTTGGCATCAAATCTGAACATATAAGCCAATACCTGCAGATAATCCTTATTACCTATGTTATGTGCAGGCTTGTATTTCGCATCAGCAACGATTCTGTTTTCCGTATTTTTACTGATAAAATCCGGATAAATAAGACCAATGTTTCCATGAAACAGACGTTGAGCGCCGGTGCCCTCTTTGTTTTTCGGATGATGGAACCCGTCGCCGATTAATGTGGAAATGTATTCTTCCCACAGCCATGCCCCGTCAAACAGGATACCATATATGTTCTTTGAACCAGCCCCTATCTGATGCTTCTGATGCTGAAGTATCAAAAGACACAGCCTCTGCAGAGCTCTATATTCACGAAAGTAGGCATGTCTTATGGTATTTTTCTTATTCTGAATAATAATATTCTGCCTGTCGAAATATTCATAGTTCTGAGTGACATTAACTAAGGCATTGACTTCATCCTTTACCTTTGAAAGCAGATTTCTGGCAAAAGGTTTACTCTTAATAAACTCAACGGTATGACGAATAAGCTGGGTAAGAGAGTTATCAAAAGAGAACTCTCTCTGGCTATACGCGACATCACCAATAAATGGCGTATTCTGCTTTATATGTCGAGCAATGTCAATTGTGCCTCTTATGTTTGCATTATTGTATTTATTGCACACATACTTTTTAAACAGGCCTTTTCTCATGGCATCTTTCAGATAATGAGGAAAAAGAAATATCAGAAAATTAAACAGCCTGTTATCATTATCGGTGTCTGTTTCCAGATTAATAAAATTGGGACAATCCAGAACCTTATTCAGCAGATACTGAAAGAAATAATCCTCACTGCCTCCGCAAAAACGGGATTCAATAATCAGCCGTTCATCACCGCATCCCAGAAACCCCATAATGTTCCCGGTACAGTAGCTGTTATTGACTTTCTGAAGAATCATCTGTTCCCGGGACATGTCCTCTGTATCAGCGACATTCTCGGGAAATACAAAAATGCCTTCCTTTTCAAGTTCTTCAAGAGTTTTATTGGCAATCTTACCGGTTAATGTTCTGATATCTGAAAAACGTTCTTCCGGTAACCGATTATTGTCCTTAATCCTGACTGACTGCATCCGGTTTGTTCTCCATCACATCAGGCTTGTTCTCACTCTCATCAGACTTATTCTCCTTCACATCTATATAGCCGTATGCCTGTGCCAGTTTTTTCATGATGGCGTCTTCCCCATACATTCCCTGAACATATTCCTGAAGAAGAGGCTGCAGACAGTCCGTCCATAACTGGTCAAAAGACAGTTCCTTCAGCTTTAAGAAATAAGCTGGTCCAATCTGGTAATTCTCATTTAAATCTTCTACGGTTAATATGGCTTTATTAAGATTCGTCATTCTCTTAATGGCTTCATTCTTGAGGTTTTCCTCAAGATCCTCAAGCATGCCTGATCTTGCATCTGCCCTGAGTTCAATAAATCTGAAACGTCTTCTCATGGCAAAATCAAAACTGTCCACGGAACGATCGATATCATTCATGGTGCCAATGATGTATACATTGTCCGGAATATAAAACTTTTCATTCGGATCCAAATGAAGGTTGGCGTACTGGGTGGATATTTCCCCTTTCTTTCCTCTGTACCCAGGATCGATGGCAAAAAACAGCTCACCGAAAATTTTGGAAATTTCGCCTCTGTTTATTTCATCGATGATAAAGACATAATTCTTACGTGTTTTCTGGGAAGAGGTTACTTTGACTGATGAAACTCTCTTTTTCTTAATCTGTTCGTAGATAACAAATTCGTATGAATTCTGCTGAGTACCGAAGCTCTGACCGAAGAATGCCCTTAAATCCTTCACCTTAGTAAACTTAACGTCAGATTCGAGCATTTTGCGGATATTATCAACGCTTAAAATAATTCTCTTGACGTTTTCGTTACCCGGGATGGAAATATTTATATGCACATCGTCTACACTGGTTATGCAGAATTCATTACCGGTAACAGTTTTGAATTTATTATTGCCGAGTTCAATATTTGAAAAGAATTCCTGCATGGCTTCGTTAACTGATAATTCCCTTTCAATTATTTCATGGGATTTAAGGGAATCTTCATAATTTTTTCTGGCACGGTTTACGAACTTTTTAAATATACCGTCCTGCAGTTCAAAACCCATTGAACCGTCATCATTAACCTTCGGACGCAAGCCTTCAACGAAGTCAGAATAATCGTAACTTGGATGAAACTGAACAAATTCAACCTGAGTTTTTTGTTCATCCGAAAGGTCTGCCAAACTGTCATAATAACCGTTACTTATAATGTCTGCGGCAATTTCCTTGGCTAAATATGACTTACCGGTTCCCGGAGCTCCACGGAAAATTATGTTATGGGATTTAATGAGCATCTTGGAATAAGTATTGTTGAAGTTATCCACCTGAATCTTCAGGTCTTCATCAGAATTCTGAGCATTGACGATGTCTTCATCTTTACGTTCTTCTTTATCCCTGTAGATTAAAACCATTTTGTCACCAGGTTTTCCAAAACGTTTTAGACATTCCTGAACAAAGGTTATTGTCGAGAATATATTCCAGCAGTAAAAAACAAAGTATCTGCCGTCTTCACGGTGATACACGCAGAATTCCAGGGAGTTACCGTAGTTCTTTTTATATTCCTCAACGCCTGAGTATATTCCCTTAATCAGTTTGCTAGAACTGCTGTACTGACATACAGGGAAGCTTTCCCTGCTTTCAATGGACATTTCGGAAATTTGTTTTTCAAACAGCTGACAGGCTATTCGCGGCATGGTCTGGTTCGTATTTCTGCGTTCACCCTTAATATATTTTCTGTCAGTTATTGTTCCGTCCGCACTTTGAAAATAGGCTTTAAGAGGTTTGCACAAATCACCTCTCCTGCCAAGATCCTCCATGGAGAACATTTCATCCGTTGAAACAACAGAATCGGCAGTAATGGTAAGCTCGTACTTGATATTATTGGTCTCAACTACGAAACCAAGATGTTCAAGACATGATTTTGCTTCGAGGGAATTGAAGTTGTCCATATTTGAAGCTATTGCAACAACATATTTGGCAGGATACTTTTTTCCGTCTTCCGTCACCAGGTCATATTTAGTACTCTGATTTTTAGGCGGGACACCTTCCTGATCAATTTTCTTTAAAGCATCAAGAATGTTCTGTTTATTTACATTAGGAATGGTCATGGTTATCTCTTATTATCAAAAACTTGAAAGAACTGTTGTTCATCAAATCATCAATTTGTGAAGGTAGTAGTCGTGTTCTATTCGGATACACTCAAATGAACTATGCTTATACCGATAATAGCTGTCACATTAGCACATATATTTGCTTTAAGCATTTTTATGAAGTGATTAATTTGCACTACTGAATATTTTTATGCTTTATTCCCCTGACTTAAAGAATACTAGAAAACCAATAATAATTACCATACTATTCGTCTGTCACGGTAGCTCTTCTAGACGGATTTTTTAAATCAGCTATTCCACAATATATTGCGATTTATCTTTTAGTACACCACAACATGGACTACTACTCTACTACTTATCAGGGAACTTAAATTAGGGTTGTGTACTACTTAAAAGTGTAGAAGTAAATCATCAGATTTTCCTCCGTTTCTCCCCTTGTATCACTCGTCTTTTGTCTTGCCAGAAACTCTTGGGTCTCTGGATCAATACTTATCCTCCTTTATGTCTCGTCTTTTGGCTAGTATCGCAGTTAACTTTGCGCAGAAAACTGAACATTATTCATTCGAAGTGCTTTTGACATGATTAAAAAACTCGAGATTCCCACTTGTTTTAAAGTGAAAATAACAACATAACCCATATCCTAGGCGGTTTGGGTGTTTTTTAAAAACATGTATTGATTTTTGGATGAAGTTTTTCTCTATGAAAAAACTGCTGTCTGGACAGATGATAAAATCGTTGAAACCCTTGAAAAATAAGGTGTTGTGGTGTGTTTTATGATATAATTGTAGTCGCAAAAAAACAAAAAATATTCAAAAAAACACACCAGGAAAATGATACATCAAATGACCAAAAATTTCTCCAAATATTCTGCTTTTCTCTACTTTTTTTCATTGTTTGGATTTTCCACCATTCTTAAGAGAGCCGGAATTTACAAAAG
>NZ_JNKD01000098.1:0-3281 GCF_000701925.1 Ruminobacter sp. RM87
ATTGGTTTTTGAAAGGTTACGCAGAACATCCTTCCCTGAATTCTGCATTGTCCCCTTAAGCGCAGAGCCGAAAAAACCTACGGCATATCCTCCGGCGGCAGCCTTTCCCGTTGTTTTTGCTATGTCACAGACGGCATCCTTACCGTCAATATTCCCTCTGTAATACTCACAGATATTTTTGATAACGGCAACTGAACCACCGATTACCGCGGCATTTCCAGCCTGTAATACAATAAAAATGCAGCTCAGGTAATATTACGATTTGAAGTACAGGATGGAATGATAGTTTTACCAAAATCAGTAAATCCTGAACGCATCAGATCAAATCTGGATATTTTTGATTTTAGGCTTACAGATGATGAGATGAACTCTGTACGGGCGTTGGACACAAACAAACCGACCTACAATCCTGATAATCCTGGTAACGGTAAGTGGCTTCTGAAAAATTATCCGATTGAGGATTAACACAGTCATTCCGTATTTTTCAACCAAGGATCTCTTATGAGATCCTTTTCTTTTCAGGAGGAATACTATGAGGCTCATCCGAAAGAAAGGTACAAAGCCTGAATGACGGAGAGCGATTGTGCGATAGAGATTGAAAAATTTAAGAGAATGATGAAGTAATCATTTCTTAAACAGTTCTGAATGGGTACCCAGTCTTGTAAGCATCAGAACCAGAATGTCGTTCTGAATTTCATAAATCAGCAACCAATCCGGCTCTATGTGGCATTCTCTCGTTCCTTTGTAGTTTCCGGTTAATTCGTGATCTTTGAATTTGGGATCCAGCGTTTCACCTTCAGCCAGAGTCTCGATAACTGTATAAAGTTTATCAATATTCTTGTTTTGCTTTTTGGCTAACTTCAAATCTTTCTTGAACTGAGAGGTGAACTTTACATCGTATTTCATGAGTCCAATGCCGCCTTGAGATCTTTCATATTGGAATATTTAGGAGAATCAGGATCGTTAAGCAGTCTTTTTCCTTCCTCGATAGCGGCAATTGTAGTTTCATTAGGTACATCAAGGAATAAATCAAAAGGTATACCATGCTTTCTGATGGCTGTCCGCAAGAATAAATTCACTGCGGTTGTCATGTTTAAGCCGAGTTCAGCAAAGATCTGTTCAGCCTGTTCTTTTACATCCTTATCGGTTCTGATATTCAAATTTGTGGCACTCATAATAGCCTCCTTGGTTACTACTTAAAATTATAGTTAAAATTCGTTTATTTGCAATATATTGTCATTACGAAATCATTATTTTGTTATGTGTTTAGCAATTCATATTTTCTAATCTAATCCATATTTAAGGAGATCAAAATGAACGACAGCACCATCAGGCTTTCTGCCGATACGTCAGCTCTCTCGGATTTCCTCTCCAAAATTGCTGATGAGATGACAGCCATGAAGGACGCTGTTTCCTCATCGGCTGCCGCCATGGGAGCAAACCTTGATGCCTCAGCAAAACAGGCTGAGGCCACCAATGCTGCCATTCACGGACTTGATGACAGCGTTAAGACAGTAACCGACTCCATCAACGAGCAGACCAAAACCGTTACCGACCTTGGCACACAACAGAGCAAGGTTACAAAGGAAATCAGCAAGGCTCTCAGCACTCAGAATACTCAGCAGAAAGATACCAACACCACTCTTGCCAAGCAGAAGAAAATCATGCAGGAGCAGGAAGCTGAAATCAAAAAGGTCACCAAAGCCGTAGATACTCAGACCGGAGTTCTGCAGAAAAATGCCGGTGGCTGGAAAATGCTGATGACCGGCTTTGCCATCAAGTTTGCCTCTGAAATCGTGGACGGCTTTAAAAGCATAATCTCTACCGGACTTGAAGCCTCACGGGTTTATGAGGATATGTCGGCAAGACTTACTCCCCTTGTTGGTGATCTGGAAACAGCGCAGAAAACCTTCTGGAGCCTTAACGGCCTCGAGGATGAGACGGCTACCGCTACGGATAAACTTGCCAAAGCCTTTGTAGACTTAGGCAACAACGGACTTACCAACTCAAACGAACAGCTAAAGACCTATGCCACCATCGCCCATGGAACCGGCAGAGACATCAACACTCTGACTGATGCTGTTATTGCTTTCTCTCAGGGCTCAACCAAAGCACTCCGGCAATTCGGCATTACGGCAAAGGATAAAGGTGACACAATTTCCCTTACCTACAAAGGCTCAACCACCGAAATTCAGAAGAACAGCAAGGCTCTTGATGAGTACCTTTCCAACCTTGCCAGAAACAATTTTGACGGAGTAATGGAAGCCAAGCTCAACACTGTATCTGCCGCTACCGGAAGACTAGATAATGCCTGGGGAACATTCTGCACGAGACTCATGCAGTCTGACGGAGGCTTCGGAGAACTCATCATCATGGGTAATGACTTTCTGGCCAACCCCCTGAACGGCATTTGCCGTAAGGTGGTTGTCTTCATGCTCGTGGGCATTGCCAGCATTCTGGACACAAGAATCTTTCAGACCGGAAGTGTCCTCAGAACCGCGGTGATTTTCTTTTACCTCTCAAATGAAGGCATCAGTCTTCTCGAGAACGCTGCACATCTCGGTCTGCCGATACCGACGGTGGTCAGAAAAGCCTTAAACCAGTTACACGATAAATCAGAAAATAAGGAGAACGAAAATGGCAAATAGTCCGCTTGTAACTTACACCAGATTGAGTCCGAACCATTCCGGTAAAAGGACTCACACCATTGACCGCATTACACCTCACGCTGTTGTCGGTCAGCTCAGTGTTGAACGCATCTGCGACTGCTTTAAGGATAGCAGCAGACAGGCAAGCTGCAATTACTGCATCGGGGCTGACGGCAGAATTGGACTTTGCGTTGATGAGCAGAACCGATCCTGGTGCTCATCTTCTCGGGACAACGATCAGCGAGCCGTTACCATCGAGTGCGCGTCTGATATGACGGAGCCTTACAACATGAAGCCCGAGGTGTATGCCGCCTTGGTAGATCTGTGCGCTGATATCTGCAGAAGGAACGGCAAGAAGAAACTTGTGTGGATTGCTGATCGGGATAATGCATTGAGCTATGAGGTTAAACCTGACGAAATGCTCCTCACCGTCCATCGCTGGTTTGCCAGAAAATCCTGTCCAGGGAATTGGCTATTCAGTAAATTGGGTGATTTGGCTCAAGCTGTGAATAGCCGACTTGGAGTGTAAAAATAATAAAGCCGGCAGTGATGAGGACTGTCGGCTCTACATGACATGACCTTATCTTTTACTATTTAATTTTGTATTCAACTTCTCTTAACGTAACGGAATCA
>NZ_JNKD01000099.1:0-3208 GCF_000701925.1 Ruminobacter sp. RM87
GCATCCATTTCGGCATTAAGCATCTTCTCAAAAATAGGTCCAAAGACGTCCTTTAAGGCTTCATTAACGTCCTTAGCATTTTGTACGTCATAATTTCTGCAATTTTTTCAGCAGCTGGATTTCGCTTAATATCTTTTTTGGCCATATTCATATAACTCCAATCAAGTCTTTAATATTAACAGACTTAACAGGAATACACGAATTTTATGTCACCCCCAAAAAAAAGGTCTTATACCTGCCATAACTAAATTTATCCTAAATTAATTTTTCAGTATAAAACCATTAAATGAGATCGATTAATAGTATATTTTTTAACCAATGAGATATATGTCACAAAATTTAAATTTAATCGATCGCTTTTTGATCTACCATATTCTTAATTCAACTGCGGAATGTCGGTTTTAACAAGAGCCAAATTTATTATGTTTGCAAATTCATAAATTTGCTTGAATTGATAGATAAAAAAATGGAGATCTAAACCAATCTCCATTTTTCAATTATAAACACTATACTAATTAATATTGAAGAAAACCATACTATTTAAAAAGGATCTTTTGAACATCATTTGCTGTTGTTGCTGACCTCCTTGCTCTTTAGTATCAAGCTCCATTTTATCAACGAAAGTGAACTCATCATTTAAAGGTGTATCATTTAATAAATTTACTTGAGTATACGTATCTAGAACTTCAGCACCACCTCCTGTTCTAATACCTCTAATTGGACAAGCTTCCTGATAGTCGAGGCCTATAGCAACCTTAACATGTCTACTTGGAGCAAATAATAAATTTGATACATCATAAGTGTGCCAACCTCCATCATACCAAGCTTCAGCCCAGGCATGAGAGGCAATATGGCCAGCGTCATCCGAAAATAAATAACCACTTACATAACGAGCAGGAATTCCTCTCAATCTACAACAAGCAATAAATACTTGTGTATGATCTTGACATACTCCATGACCTGCTGCAAATGCATCCTCTGCACAAGTATGAGAATCCGTCACACCTTTATCATAAGGTATTACATTCAAGATAGATCTTGCCATATCTTGTAAAGATTCTGTAATTGAACGCATATCACTCATATATGGTTTTACAAAATCTTTAATTTTTTCACCAGCTGAAGTTAATTTAGTATTTCGTAGAAATAATAAAGGATTAATTCCACCATCACCTAATACTTCAAGTCCATTAATCTCTACTCGTCCACTAGCTTTAAATGTAAGATCTTTATGTTTTTTATCAATACTAATTACATTAAGGACATTTCCATAACCATCAGTCATTGTTTGTACATTACCAGGAACATCTAGATTCCATTCTAAAACTCTTTGATTAGACAAAGTAATAGGTGTTAATCGTAAATATTCAAGTGAAGTCACAGGTGTTGAATAATGGTACTTTGTACAGTGTTCAATATTAAAAATCATTATGCAACCTCCAAATAAGCTCGATGAATTGCGATACCAATGTGGCTCATTCGAGTTAAAAACCTATTCAAAAACTGTCCTAAGCCGTTATTCATGCATTGCTCGATTGTTGAATAGGATAAAGAAGCATTCAACTCTGCAGTAAGGCGCTTAGGAATAAGACCAAGATCCCCTTCAATCGAAGTTAGACAATTATTCAATTCCTTAGTACATGAAACTAAAGATCTAGGTAAACTCTTAGAGAGAATTAGTAATTCTGCAACATTTTCTGGAATAACTGCATCTCCATATGAAGTATGGTATGCAACGTTTGCAGACATTGCTCTTAATAATGAAGTCAATTGATAATAATCAATAGCATTGTCCTGAATTTTCTTTTTCTTTTCTGGTGCAAATTTTACAATCATTGCACGTGCTGTATTATCAGCTCTTTCTACCATGTGACCAGCCATAGTAAAATTATATGCATCATTTCTCTGCATAGTAGACATCATTGCACCGAAATATAATTGGTAATGCTCCAAAATATTATCGAAGAATGATTCACTATTATCTCGTGTTAATCCGTTCTTTAGAAAAGCGTTCATAGATAAGTAAGCTTCATTCAAACATTCCCAAATATCTGAAGTAATGGTACCTCTTACCGCATGAGCATTTTCTCTTGCAAGGGTTAAAGATCTAGCTATAGATCCTGGATTTCCTTCACTACAAATAAAAAATTTACATATATTATCGTAGGTAATTTCGTCGCCAATAATATCAGCGTAAATATCTGAAAGACCTGTGATATCTAAAGGAGATTTTAATTCTGAAGTGCCTCCTCTAGATTCTGGCATAAGAGCAAAAGTTCTTGCTACATTCATAATACGTGTAACATTCTCTGCTCGTTCAATATATCTTGCCATCCAAAATAGATGAGATGCTGTTCTACTTAACATTTGTATCCTCCAAAACCCAAGTATCCTTTGTACCGCCACCTTGTGATGAATTTACAACCAAAGATCCTTTTTTAAGAGCCACTCTAGTAAGTCCTCCAGGAACGACTTTAATACCCTGCGGTGATGACAAGACAAATGGTCTTAAATCAATATGTCTTGGTGCAATACCCTCCTCAACAAAAGTTGGACAAGTAGAGAGAGTTAATGTTGGTTGTGCAATATAATTATCAGGTTTTGCTTTTAATTTATCTCTAAATTCTTCTAATTGCTTTTTACTCGCATGAGGTCCTACAAGCATTCCATATCCACCGGATCCATGAACCTCTTTAACAACTAGTTCTGATAAATGCTCTAGAACATATTGCAAATCATTTTGTTTACGACAAAGATATGTTGGAACATTTTTTAATATTGGTTCAGATTGCAAATAATAACGAATCATTTCATCAACATAAGGATACACAGATTTATCATCAGCAATACCAGTACCAAATGCATTAGCAAGAACAACATGCTGTTGTCTATAAACTGATGAAATACCAGGAACACCTAACATTGAATCTGGATTAAAATTAAGAGGATCCATAAAATCATCATCTACTCTTCGATAAATTACATCTACACGCTTAGGCCCCTTTGTTGTTCTCATATAAACATAACCATCGCGAACGAATAGGTCAGCCCCCTCAACAAGATCAACGCCCATCTGTTGAGCTAAAAAGGAGTGTTCAAAATAAGCACTATTGAAGCAACCAGGTGTCATAACAACTACACAAGGATTTTCAACTGGAGATGATTGTTTTAAAGACAATATGAAACGACCTCCACGAATGAATGCAAA
>NZ_JNKD01000100.1:0-3120 GCF_000701925.1 Ruminobacter sp. RM87
AGGTGGGCTTATTTGGTTTATTTTTCCATATATGTATATTTCGTCTGGTGTAAGTTTCAAACCGGGTGATTTCTGTGGGTTCTTTTGCTTTTTGGCAGAAATATGTTATTTGAGCCTTAGACTAGCAGCGTCGGTAACAGAAGCCGTTTTAATTTCTATCTTTTTATGGTGTTTTACAGGTTCAAAAAAACTTTTTTTTATAGCTTTGTTTATGGGAATACTGATACTTCCTTTGGTTGTTTTTATTAGGTTTTTTGCACTTTTGAGGTGATGCTATTGGCTCTCCAAAAAGGATTATTTCGATTTTGTTCATTTTCCCATTTGTCATAATCTTCGTTTTCATTTTCACATCGTGTAAATTCATAATTTATCGTTAATGAATCAATTTGGTTATATGCAATCTTTTGAATTAAATCATCTGTAATATCATGCGGGTAATTAATTACCGGATTTTGCTCCTTCCAGTATTTAAAACCTTCGAAAACTCCAGTTCCGGCAAAAATAACAAGTCCTGCAATAATCCCAACTTTCAAACTGTTTGATTTTCCTTTGGTTGGTGATTTTATGGTCGTCCCACAGTGCTGACAAAAAACAGAATTATCAGGTATTTCTTTCCTGCATTTATGACAATACATTTAGTAATCATAGTTAGTATGAATTTAAATGTCATTATATCATTAATTATATTTGCAATTTGCATTACCTTTTGACAATTTGGGCTTATTCTTCTCCATGAAACCAGAGGTATATGATCCAGCGTATGGATTTTTTCCAACTATCAGCCTCATTTTTATATACCGGCGAACAGTTTTCTAAATTCATTAAGTTTTGCTCTGACAATAAAAAGATAAGCAAAACACATGAAATGAAAAACTACAATCACGGTCAGAAAAAGAATTAACAATATTGATAAGAAGTCAACTGAGCCTGATTCAATCAACATCTCACCAGTTTTACCGTCCACCGCAAAAGCAGATAAAATTAATAAGCATATAAGTGCAATCTTGAAGTGCGAAAATAGCAGAAACAGCACAAAAACAAACACCTCAGCAGATACAAATAAAAAAATGAAAGAGCGTACTCTGCTTACCAATTTATTACAGTATTCTGCTTTTGATGTAAGGTTATGGTATGTCGTTCCCAGAGCTGAAAAAACATCTGTAGCAGATTTTGTCAATGGGTCTGAAATACATTGGATAATAAACAACATAATAAAAAAAGCAGCCATAAAATAATTCGAATGACTGAATTTTACATACATGCCTGTCAACCCAACAGTCAGAATTATTAACGTTACGGATTGAAAAAATGCCATTAATGTAAGTTTTGAATATAATTTGTCACAAGAAACAGATAATTCATCTGATTCCTTTTGAAAACTATGCGACATCATATGAATTCTCTTCAAAAAAAATTATTGAATTTAATTTAATTATTAAAATTTTAGCAGTAAATATAGCGTGTGAACTACCCAAAAAACGGGATCAGTTTACTCAGTCGTTTTTCATTTTCCTTCAGGCCGATGCTGTTCATGCTCAATTCTGTCTATTTCGTTGTTTCCTTCACTTTTCTCAGAAATATAGCTTATCAGGTACGATACTGCATAAAAAAACAGGCTGATTGCCACCATTACAGAAACAATCTCAAAAAACAGCATATCTAGACTGAGTAATCCTTTGATTTTGTTTTCGGCTAAAAGTTTCAGCGGTATATACTTATAGGAAATAAAGTCAGATAACAGTAAAGCAATGAAATCCACACCTGCTGAAATAATACAGGAAATCAGCAATCGACAGTTAAAAAAAGGTTTCCTTTCAGATCCGTTTCTAGATCCCATGGAAGAAAAATAAATAGCCTGAGGTCCGACAAAGACTGACAGCAATATAAAAAAAACTAGGGAAGCAATTAATTCAATAATTAGTACAACTAATCCCATTTTAAATTCCGTGTTGTATCCATTAAAGCAATGATATCCATACCTGCTGAAATAGTACAGGAAATCAGCAATCGACAGTTAAAAAAAGCCTTTTTGATCGTAAATCAATCAAGCACTTAGAAAAATTCTCTAAATTCCTTTCTGTCATCATAGATCTTCCAGTCATCTCAACCTTTCAATTTCTCTGTAAAACTCCTCTGGTTCTCGGCACAGAAGGAAGAATAAATTTTTTTGTAAAAACATATGCTTTTGGGCATTCGTTGGTCAGAGCAAATGTTTTTATTCGGGAAGTTTGGCGACCAGAATAGCCTGCTTTGGGAATTCTACCCCCTTAGAAATAAATCCTTATGTAAAACCGAGCATTTTCTGGGAGCAGAAAAGCGAAAAGAAGTTTCTGAAATTATTTTTGTCAGAAAAGGCTCCTGCTGAACATAGAGAGTAGGAACAGATGTTTTGCACCAAGGAGATATGAAGTGCAGGTAACCGAACTGACCTCAGACTTCTGTTTCTATTCACAGAAAAGTTGAACAAAATTTTTTTGTAAAAAGCACCTACTTCTGGGCATTAGTAGGTAGGAGCAATAGTTTTACAGGAGAATCCGCTATGCAAGTTACCGAAGTTACATCCGCCTCTACGCCATCAACCGCACTCAGCCAGATCACACATGAGCAGCTGCAGCATGAATTCAATTTTCTGCGGGCTGAACACTTCACGAAAACCATGCTCAACCAAGGTCTTATAACGCCTGGTGAGTACCGTCTGATCATGATAGAGAACATGGTCACTTTCCCGACATTTATCTCGCAAATCCTTTGATTATTGAGTTGCTAGTGTTCCAACACATAGCAAATATGTTACCGACAAAACGGATTGCGAGACGCAAACACTGATCACTTTAAGGAGCAATTATGCACATAAAACAAATAATGAGTAAACGGTAGCATTTTGATGAACGACTTGTTCACAGATTGAGCTTAAGATAACAGTTGAATTATTTGCTGATACTAGTTAAATTACTGATATATGAACAGTTCGTATAATTGTTAACAGGAAGTTCCGTCCTGTATCACGGATAAAAATTCGGTGCTATGATAAAATGACAGCCGATGATGTTGAGTTCGGGGAGGTTAAAGTCATGGGTAGTATTCTGAATCCTGTTGATGGCAATTCATTTGTTGCTTTAG
>NZ_JNKD01000101.1:0-2698 GCF_000701925.1 Ruminobacter sp. RM87
TCCAAAGTCGATACATCTCGACTTTATCTTCGTACGTAAGCTTCATAAATATAACCCCCGAAGTTTTGTTCAACTTTCGGGGGGCACTCTAGACAGACCAAGCTCTTTTTTCACAGATTTATCTAAATTTTTACTCAACTTTCCCAGAAAATTTTCTGGGACAAAACCTTAATCCATGCGATCTAGGTGCTCTTTAAAAACTTGCGTTGATTTTTCAGGCATTTTGCCGTGACTTTTTGGGAAATAAATCCTCCCGTAAACGTGTTACAAAATTCTGAACGTGAGCTATCTGTTCGGTAAACCAGTACTGAGCATTTCACGGGCTAAGGATAAAGCTTTTTCATGGCAGCCTTTTTTGAGCAGCTTCCGGTCACGTAATTCTTTAACATAGCCTGTAAAGGTATTTATTAGAGTATCCAGTGCTATGTTTAAGTGGATTTCCTGCAGTTCCTGCTTACAGTCCTCGAATACTGCTCCAAAGCTTCTAACATCGGTGTTACATCTCTTGAAATACTCCAGCAGTATCGTGCAGATGCAGACCAGGCTATTGACAGATATGTAAAGCCTTTTAGAAAAGTATGTGTACAGTGGTCGTAAACTTTAGCAGATAACTGCACTTTGGAGCTTCTGTTTCTATCTATTACAGAGTCATCAATGCAGAATGTCTTGATTCTATCTGAACCTGTTAACTTGCTTGTACGACTGACAACATTGGTTGCCAGCTGAGTCAGCAGACTTCTCCACGAATAGCTTGGTTCTGACATAAATCTGTACAGGGAGCTCTTGGATGTACCATTACTTCCATTCACAGCTATTCCACTCTTTGCATAATGATTAACACTTTTATCAACCATATTGCTTATGAGCAGTTCCTTAATCATTTCTACACTGCATAGACCTTTGATTTTATAGAATCCGGCTCTATTAAGCATGGTGGTAAAACCAAATAAAGAAAAAATGCTGAGAAAAGCGGAATATCTAGAGAAATTCTTGTTCATTTGGTGTATCATAGCCTCGCGTGTTTTGCTTGGTATTCTAATGTTTTTGGTTACTAATTATTATACCATAAAACACGCTTTAAATCCTTATTTTTCAATGGTTACAACGGTTTTTAATTATCGTTTTTCCACCTCAAAAAAGACTTCAATATTTTTTCTAAAAAAATCTCCTTTGTTTTTATGACCGCTGGCTGAATAGATGTTCAGTTTTCATCAGAACGGTTAATGCTAAACAATGAAATAATCTTTAATTTCGTTGCCTGTTATATAAAGTTTCAGTGTTTCTGCAGGTTTCCGTGTAGAATAAATCCACGGACCTGCAAAATAAATCACTCTGTCAGATTTGTTTGTCAGGGTAGTAGCATTATTCTTGTTAGTTGCCTGTGTGCCGTCACATTCGTCTGATGATTGAAAACCGTCTATTAGAGCCACAGGTGACTGAGATGTTTTAATGTCGGAGGTTACCCCCTGTGATTTGACTTTATCGTCGGTAAAATTCTGAAGTTCTGCTGCTTCCCTGAGTTTGCTTTCCGTAATTCCGTAGATGTAGCATTTTTTCATGAAGGACAATTTGTCGTCAAATCTTAGGACCATCAAACCTGAATCATCAGTTTCTACTCTGATGTGCTTTAAACGCCTTTTGAGATTAAAAAGCAAACCTAAATATGATCTTATCTTTCCGGTATCTGACAGCAGAACCAGTGGTAGCTCAAACAATTCGCCTTCATCAGAAAGTAAAGACGTCTGGTTCTGCAAGTGCACATAAAGTGGTTTGGCGTATTTCATGGTCTGCTGATATTTCCTGTGATAATCGAAACTTGATTTGAACATTTCAAAAAACAGAATGGCAGTAATTACGGACAGGACGACGAATACCAGCATTAATAACATGCGACGCCTATGTTTACCTGTAAAATCATAAACATACAGTATTGAAGGATTTTCTCTGTTGTAGATAAATTTTATTTCATAGTCCATAAATGCTGAACAGCTGATTTCTTTAATATGTATCTGCTTTGGCATTATCTGCAATGCTTCTTCATCCGAAAGGACCTCGGCAGTGTAGCCACATCTATATGTTCCTCCCTTTAAATTTTGCACATATCGACGATAATCCTCGTAAAGAACTTTCGCTGAACCATGACTGTAGCCAGGTAAGGTAATATTGAAAAATTTATATATGCCGATAGGAAATGCGTTCGTATAGAGACACAATGTAAAAAACAACAGTGTAAGCAGAGTGAAAATAACTAGTATTCTTGTGGTGTAGGGACTTTTGATAAGAAACGAGTCAGAGACATATCCCTGATTATCACTTTCAATTATGGATTTAAGTACTTCCCAACTGTTGGTTCTGTTTCTCATGTTCTCGGATTCCGAAGTAAGAATGACTGATTTTTAATAATGTAAGGGAGTTCTATAAATTGAAATTTGAGTAAAAAAAGAGGTTTGTTTTGACATCTTCGTAATTGTAATGCTAAAAAAACAACATAATCAAGGACAACCTGATGAAAAATTATATCAGAAATTTCAATCGGGTGGTTCTGTTTTAAGGCGCTTTTCACCAGGCTTCTCACTTGATTATCGGTGAATAAACATTACTCCATGATACCTGTTATGAAACGACCTTTGTCAAGCAGAAATTTAGGCAAGACATTTTCCTCAGTGTAAGCACGGCATTGGCCACTCTGTTATACGGG
>NZ_JNKD01000102.1:0-2686 GCF_000701925.1 Ruminobacter sp. RM87
GGCTCCAAGTTGCAGCAACTGTTTGAAATTGCCGAACCCAGTCTGGTAGATGAGATCGTGGAAAGCTATTTGAGTAATGATCTGTTCTTTCTGGACAAGCTGGCGGAAAACATTAATTTAAATAAAGTAACCGGATATAACCGGGAGCAGCTTCTCTCCATGCTCTATTATCTCGGGTATCTGACTATTGATAAGGAGGCTTCCGACAGTTCCTCTCTGGCTCTCAAAATACCTAATCTTTTCATGTCAAAGCTGTTTGCTCAATGCATCGCTGACATGCGATTAAAAACAAATACGGTATTTACCGATACGGTTCTTGATATATCATCGTTACGTGATGTTAATGATGACATCAGTTCATTTGCCTCATCCTGTACGGAATTCCTGAGCGGAATCTTCACCAATCAGGTACTGACTCACATGAGCGAAATGGCACTTAATCTGACACTCTGCACCAAGCTTAAATCCTTGCGCGGGATATTTGTTGAAATGCAGAAGTCTCTCAGAGTTGTCGGAAAAGGAGAAAAGTTTGCCGATCTGGTAATAACCGTTAACAAGGGGAAAAGTAACCAGTGCATTTATCTTATCGAACTGAAATACGTCACCAAGACAGATGCTACTGAAGCAAAGATTCAAAACACTATAAAAGATGCAACCGAACAGGTTAATACCTACAAAACAGCCTTGGAATTCAGGGACAAAACGGTCAAAGCCTATGCCATGGTCTTTGCCGGCTCGGAATGCGTGTACTGCGGGTAACTGATTTAAAGCTGACTTAAAGATCACCGGAGAAGACTTTCCATAAACTTAATTATCTTAACTTTTCATGAAAGTTACACTAAAGGGAATTTCGAATACTTTTTTTTCATGGCTCAAAAGAAAGAATCTCATAGCAGAGAATTATGTGGGGAAATATCTAGAAAATGCGAGGGACATAAAATTTAAGACACTTTCCAGACCGGCACTTGGATGTGAAGAATGGATTGATGAGAAGCAAGGTTACGATAAAATCAGTTTATTTTTTAGCACTGTTAGAAAGTTGCTTGATAAGGAGTATTATGTGTTTTTGGTTCTGCATTTTATTTTGGGGACAAGAATTAAAGAAACTTTTAATTATGTGAATGCTGTTTTAGAAAAATATCAAAAAGAGCCAGATGTGTTGTCGAGTGTTTATATCTGTACAAAAAATACAAAGATAGGTGATCCAGCAGATTTTAGAGTGCCAGTTCCAAGATTTATTTATGAAATTGTAGAAATGAACAGAAGCTTTTATAGCCATTCTAATGATTTTATTTCTGGTGTAATAAGAAATGCATATTTGCGAAATTTCAGAGGTGTTTTTTGTCTTCATGGTTCGAGGGCTATTTTTAGAACAATAATAGATTTTTTAGCAAAAGGTGAATCAATAAATGAATCAGCTAAAGAGATGTATATCAATCATAAGACAGATTCATACGTGAAAAGTCTTTACCATAGGAATGATTATTTTCTCGATAGATTAAGATTGATGTGCATCTACAGCAAATTCATTTTTCAGTGTGCTGGAATGCCTGAGTGGGTAGTTAAAGTTGATGAGTATGTAGTGAATATTAGTGAAAGAGTCACTACTAGAAATTGATTATGCTTCACGTAATGGTTATTAAAAGTTTGTGTTTGTATAGCTATTAGTATACAATGTATAGTAAGATATAGTTTGATTTATTTCAAATGAGAGGTGCATATGGGACAAATTAACGTTAAGCTGAATGATGATGACAAGCTCAAAGCTATGGAAGCCCTAAAAGAGATGGGATTAACCATGTCTTCCGCAATTCAAATGTTTATAGCTAAAGTAGCTCGTGAAAGACGTATTCCTTTTGATGTTTGTGCTGATCCGTTTTACAGTGAAAATAATATGAATGAACTCAGAAGAAGAATTGAAAATGTTAAGTCTGGCAAGAGTACTCTGAAGGAACACGAGTTATTTGTAGAGGATGAAGATGAAGAAGATTTGGACTGATGAAGCGTGGGAGGATTACTTATCGTGGCATGAAAAAGATAAGAAGACTTTAAAAAAAATACATAAGATTCTTCAGGATATTGATAGAAATGGTTACAACTGCTCAGGAAAGTGTGAACGATTAAAATATGAGTTATCCGATTATTGGAGTGTTCGGATAGATGAAAAGAATCGATTGGTTTTTAGAATTGTAGGTGACTGTATTGAAATTTACCAGTATGCTACACATTATGGTGATAAATAATCCAGCAGATATCTAACGGTTTAAATAGTGTTGTAGAACGATCGAAAAAGTTGACCACTAAAACGATCAGAAGTTGACCACCCTTATTTTAATTTAAACGTTAATTCTTTGGGCCACACCCGCAGGAAGCCATTGTGCAAACTAAAACATTCTTAAATTTCATTAGTTTTATCCGTCTAAAATAAAAAATTAACGAGATCTTCCTTTCTTTTGACTTGTAGAAATAACATTATCACAAGCATTATTTCTTTCTTGATTTCTTTGCATCATTTTCATTCGTGGAGATTCAGCAAAAGCTTGATTTTGTGTTTCTTCATCAATTTCTTTTGAAGCTTCTGCTCTTGACTGAATGTATGCGTGTAAGCAAATAGGGTTATTTAAAATTGAAGCTCACTGTGCTACTACCACAGTGAGTTTTTAAGATTTATTGGATTAGTCCTCGG
>NZ_JNKD01000103.1:0-2602 GCF_000701925.1 Ruminobacter sp. RM87
TTTATATTATACTGCAAAAAATTATGGAAGTCTCGTGTTTTCTATAACTTCCATAAAATTATTTTTCGTATATGTTTAAAACAGCAAAGTTTCGGCACCTTTAAGGTGGTTTTTTGTTATTAATCACTCTTTATATTGAATATAACAGACTATTTAGAAATAATAATTTACAATCTATCTTATTTAGTTTTATAAATTTATTTTCGATCATGAAATTTTGAGGGATATTTATGAACAAATTTTTATTATCAGCTCTAGCTGTAGCTGTATCAGTTGCAACTTTTGGCTGTAACAGTGATAACTCAGTAGGCAAAGGCACGGTAACAAAACAAGCAAAAGAGCAGACCGTTTTATCTGGCAAGCTTGAAAACAAGCCTGTTTATATTTATCTCAATGGCGTCAATGCAGGATCTGCCAGTCAGTTTAAACTTCATGAAAAGAATAATGTCTATAAGGCTTCTGTAGCTCTCGAAAAAGGTACCTATAAGATTAAACTTGGTGATTCAGGTCTGACCTGTGGTACTACTTTTGGACCAGATGCTGATGCCCGTATTTCATTTGGTACTGCAACTCAGATGTCAAACTGTGCTAAGGGAGAATTTGAGCTTAAGGTTCTCCTCCCAAGTACCTATGACTTTACCCTTAATTATACCAAGGATGTTCCAACTCTCAGTATTTTGAGAGGAACTAAGAAAGTTGAAGTTAAACGTCAGCCTCCTGCAGTAGACTGCGATAAGTGGAATGGTCAGGCTATTACAGCGAATGTATCCAAGGCATGGAAGAATGGAACTGTAGTAAGAGATGCTTATACCGGCCAGACTGCTACAGTTAAAAACGGTAAGGTAACCATGACTCCTTCCCCTGCCAGTGAAGGTATTCTTCTCCTTGAAGAAGCCAAAGATAAGGCAACTCCTGCTTTCTCATGGGATAATGCCAATGTTTATTTCATGCTGACTGACCGTTTCAACAATGGAGATAAGTCAAACGACCATTCATATGGAAGAAAGTTTGATGGTGAAGATGAAATCGGTACATGGCACGGCGGTGACTTTAAGGGTATTACCGCAAAACTTGATTATCTCAAGAAGCTGGGTATTAATGCTATCTGGGTGACACCGATTGTTGAACAGTCACATGGCTTTGTGGGCGGTGGTGTCGAACAGTCATTCCCATTCTATGCATACCATGGTTATTGGGCTATGGACTTTACGAATATAGATAAGAATCTTGGTTCTGAGGCTGATTTCCAGGAGTTTATTGATGAAGCTCATAAGAGAGGCATCAGAGTTCTTGTTGACGTGGTTATGAATCATGGTGGTCATGCAACCTTAAAGGATCTTCAGGACCTTGATTTGCCAGAACTTGTGAACAAAAAAGATGAGTTGCCAAAAGATTATTCAGATTTCAAACCTGTTGGCATGTACGGTACCTGGAGCAGTATCAACGCATTTATAAACACCAAGACCAAGGATTGGAAGAAGTGGTGGGGTCCTGATTGGGTTCGTGCAGGTTTGCCTGGATATCCTGAACCAGGTGTCGGTGACGCTGATATGGCTGTAGGCGGTCTTCCTGATTTCCTGACGGAAAGCAACAAAGCTGTGTCTCTGCCTTATTTCTTAAAGCATAAAAAAGATACCAAGGCAGTTGATTTGCCAAATGCAACCATAGTAGATTATCTGGTAAGTTGGCATACTTATTACGTAAGAAAGTTCGGTATTGACGGTTTTAGATGTGATACTGTAAAACATGTTGATCCGATTGCATGGAAGAAGTTAAATGAATCTGCCGTAAAGGCTTTAAAGGAATGGAAAGCTGAAAATCCGTCAAAGAAGCTTGATGATTTACCATTCTTCATGGTTGGCGAAGTGTGGGATCACGGTGTTGCAAAGGACCTCTGGTATGACAACGGCTTCTCAAGTATTATCAACTTTGACTATCAGAGAGAATCAATGTCTTATTCACAGTGTATGAAGACAGCTGATGACGTTTATTCAAAATATGCAAGAATGATTAGCAGTGATCCTGGCTTCAATGCTATGTCTTATATTTCATCTCATGATACCAAGCTTTTCTTTGGCGATTATAAGGATTTTGCATTACAGAAGCGTGCTGCAAACAGCTTCATGATGCTTCCTGGTCAGGTTCAGCTCTACTATGGCGACGAATCCGGTAGAGATCTGATGAAGGATGGCGGTTATATCGATCAGGCTTTGCGTTCTGATATGAACTGGGGTGACCTTGATAAGCCTGAGTACAAGGATCTGGTAAATCACTGGTCAATTCTTGGTAATTTCCGTTTGAAGCATCCTGCTGTTGCCAGCGGTAAGCATACTACACTTTCCAAGTCTCCATATACTTTCATGAGAAATACTGGAAGTGATAAGGTTGTAATAGTATCTGCTGGTAGAAAAGACTAACGTCAGGTATTTGTTCAGATAATTAAAATCTCCTGTTCAGGCAATGAACAGGAGATTTTTTATTGGATATTTTATACTATGAGATCTATGGTAAGCGTGTACGCAACAAGGGTTATTCATTTTTCAAAAACAACGCTTTAAGATGTCACCGTATTTTACGGAGATAATCTTATGACTAAAACACA
>NZ_JNKD01000104.1:0-2558 GCF_000701925.1 Ruminobacter sp. RM87
AGCGGAGGATTAACCACTGAGAAAAATCCTCAGCATTGGAGTGCTGAGGATTTGTTGATTTGCCCATAGTTACACAAAAAAGTGCAAAGAATGGGTTACGGTGTTCTACCTCTTTCCGCATTATCAGCGGAATCAGCTGTTCCCTTCAGGGATACAGCCGGTTATTTTGCAGTTTCCAGAGCCTTATGACCGGTCTTTGAGAAAGACAGAGCATCTTCGAGATTCTTTTCAAAATCCACTTCAGGATGCTTCTTGGCAAACTTTGATTGTACCATGGCCTTCATAGGCTGGAACTGTACGGAGGTGATAACCAGCCTGATACCTCTGTTCTTCATGTCATTGCAGAACTGATCAAGGCAGTGTGAACCGCCGGCATCAAGCATGTTAACACCGCTGAAATCGAGAATCAGCCCCTTTTCACTGACGAGTTCATGTCTCAAGTTGCGGAACACTCTTTCTGCTGAAGCGAAGAAAAGAGGACCGGCAATACCGTAAGCCGCATAATCATCACTAACCTTTTCAGCAATATGCTTGTGAACGCAGAGATCATGAATCCTGGTCATTCTTGCCATATCTCTCATGAAGATGATGGATGCCATGACGATACCGAAGCTGATGGCCACAACCATGTCGAATACCACGGTACAGAAGATACAGCAGACCATGATGAGAACATCTGTTCTGGGAGCTGTACAGGCAAGATTCAGCACCTTGCGCCACTCACTCATGTTGTAGGCAACGAGAAGAAGCAGAGCACTCATGGCAGCCAGCGGAAGCTGTGAAAGCACCGGAGCGAGCCACATGATGGCGATGAGAACCAGAACTGCGTGAGCCACGGCTGCTACAGGAGAGGTACCGCCCGCCTTAACGTTGGCGGCACTTCTTGCGATTGCCGCGGTTGAAGTGATACCGCCAAGGAACGGAGCCACGATGTTACCGATACCCTGACCGAAGAGTTCTCCGTTTGAATGGTGTCTGGTATTGGTCATACCGTCAAGAACAACCGCACACAGAAGTGATTCGATGGCACCGAGTACTGCCATGGAGAATGCAGCAACTACCAGAGCCTGGATGGTTGCAAAATCCCAGGTAAGCTGACCGCCGTTAGGTCCCGGAAGCTCCCATGGAAGCAGGAAATGAGGAAGCCCCTGAGGAATACCGTTACCTACGGAGCCGTCTGCAGCAACGTAGTGGAATCTGGTACCGATGGTGGCAACGGACTGACCGCAGTACTTTTCCAGAAGCCAGGCAACCAGACAGCCGACAATAACTGCAGGCAGATGACCGGGAAGAAGCTTAATCTTTAACTTAGGCCACAAAACCAGAACAGCAAGGGTTGAAGCCCCTACCGTGGCATCGGCCCACTTCAGTGAAGACATGTTGGTTGCAAGAACATTCAGCTTTTCCACGAAACTTTCAGGCATTACGACGTCAAGACCGAAGAAGTCCTTGATCTGGAGAACGGCTATAACGATACCGATACCCATGGTAAAACCGAGAGTAACTTCTATAGGAATGAACTGAATTAGCCTGCCGAGACGCCCCGCCGCCATTATGAGCAGGAAGATACCGCACATGACGCTGGCGACACACAGACCGGCAGGACCGTATGTCTGGGCAACAGGATACAGAATTACCACGAAAGCGGCGGTAGGACCGGAGATGCTGAATCTGGAACCGCCGGTAAGGGAAATAATAAAACCGGCAACCAGAGCTGTGTACAGACCATATTCAGGGCTCACGCCACTTGCTATCGCAAGAGCCATTGACAGAGGAATAGCAATAATACCGACCACTAACCCTGCAAGCAGGTCTTTACCCAGCCTGTTCATGGAATACGGTTCTTTAATCATAGAATCACGAACGGCGCTTCCGAAATGGAAAATGGAATGACGCACGGACACGATCTTTCTTTTGGTTCTAATCTTGACCATGATATTTCACTGAACTAATTAATTGTTGAAGAACGATTTAAATTACATAGCTCAAGGCTTATGAGACAATCTGATAGCATAAAAAGCTTATGTTAGGAGACCGGACAGAATCCTGAGGTACGCAATTATACAATAATTTGCAATAAGTTTGTAAAATTATGACCTGGATAACAAAATTTTTAATGATACCCTTGTTTTTTATATATCCATCACATTATGACAGCGCCATCCGTGGCTCTCAAAAGAGCTTTAACAGTCATTCGGTAACGTAAAAGCTATCAGAAATTGCCTGCTTATTGAAAATAATTACCTGTTTCTCAGGGAAAAAAAAAATAACCCGACGCATCGGGTTCTTCCGGGTGTTGTCCGAAGACGACCACCGCAATTCATACACATATTCTACAGGTTAACGGCAAACTATGCAAGAATACGGCGTTTTAGGAGCGATATGCTCGGAAAATATGTTTTGATACTGCGTTTTCCGTGCTTTCCGGCTGTCACGATTCTGTACCGGAAGGCATGATGATATCTGTTATGAAACGACCTTTGTCAAGCAGAAATTTAGGCAAGACATTTTCCTCAGTGTAAGCACGGCATTGGCCACTCTGTTATACGGGGGTTGGT
>NZ_JNKD01000105.1:0-2369 GCF_000701925.1 Ruminobacter sp. RM87
CTACTATCTGACTACTTTTCACTGTTACAAATTGCGTAGTTTTGGCTATATATGCCATTTCTGTTAAAATTCAAAAAGGTACTTCTGCATCGTTTTAGTGGTCAACTTTTTCGATCGTTCTACACCAGTTTTCGAAAGGTTGGTTGAACGATTCTGCATCAGAAAACATTGCACACATACCATAACTTTCAGGTTTTAAACAATTATGATGTGAGTAAAATTATAGATCAACATATCACATTTTACATTGATGACAAATAGCTATGTAGCATATATACCCCAGCCACAATAATTAGCAAAATAACCACAGTTTTTAACGAAAACTGAAATGACGTACATATATCAACAATAGTTTCACAAATAAAATCAAACATTTTGCAACCATCTTTTTAAGATACCTACATATACTACTTTGATTATATCTACACGTAAAACATTGTAAACAAAAAGTGATATTTATGTTTAAAAAAAAGAAACTTGTATGGATTGCTGATCGTTAAATTATGCGGTAAAACCGGATGAGATGCTGCTGACGGTTCACCGCTGGTTTGCTCGAAAATCCTGTCCCGGAAATTGGCTATTCGGGAAGTTGGGCGATTTGGCTCAAGCGGTGAATAATCGACTAGGAGCGTAGAAAAAAGCCGATATCAAAGATACCTTCTTCAGTGATATTGTAGATAACCACGTCGAATCACTTATTCAACGCTCTCATGGATTATTGGATAAAAAAGTGGCCAAACAGCTATTGAAAGCTCAGACTGCTGATACCGTAATAAACTATAACTATAGTAAACTTTGCGAAGGTTATGATAAAGGAAAAGGTGGAACTTTATCAAAATTTTCTTTTATTAATTGACCCCATGCTTTTCTAATTTTTAGCAAAAATTCGTTATCTTTTGCAACTCTAATTTGGGTTGTTTTATTTTCTTTTCTATTCATTACGACAAGATCTATTGGTAGACCAACTGACAAATTTGACATAATAGTAGAATCAAAAGAAATCATTGTACATTTCAATGCATTTTCAAGATCTGTAGTATAGTTAACAATGCGATCAATTATAGGTTTTCCATATTTGTTTTCACCGATTTGAAAGTATGGAGTCTCTTCATTTGCAATAATGAAATTACCTTCTGAGTATATGTTATATAGTTCAGGTTCGTTGTTTGCTATATATCCTCCTAACATTAATGAACATGATAATGTAGAAGTATCAATTAACTCTGATTTAGATTCTATAATAGTTTCTCGTAAAATGGTTCCTACTATTTGGGAAATCTCAAATAGAGTAGGTATTTTAAGAATATTGTTATCAGTATTATCTTTAATATTTTGATTTATCTTAGCAATTACACTTTGAGTAGTTGCCAGATTTCCTGCTGATTGAATTACAATTTCTCGATCCTCATTTTTAAAGTAAAAAAGTTTTCGATAAGTTGATATATGATCCATTCCTGCATTAGTTCTAGTATCAGATGCGAAAATAAGACCATCTTTTAATTTCATAGCTACACAATAAGTCACAGTTTGTATCTCCATAGTCAAAATATATTGCACCAAAATAATGATCATAAAATTTTGGAATAAATCCAAGCTGGCGTAATCTATGCATGCATTATTAATACCAACAAAGGAGATTTTCAAAGGATATTTTATGATTAAAGTAAAGTTACCAAATAAAGAGCACTATGATGAAATGATGGATTCTAATGGTGAATGTCGTCTAAATTATAGAAACTATTGCAACTGGCTTTATTCAACAGAGGAGAAAACTTTTGATGAAAAAAGAAGAAAAGCAGAATTGTTATTTCATCGAGTTGGTATTACTTTCAACGTTTATGGGAATAACGAAGGTACTGAAAGATTAATACCTTTTGATCCAATCCCTAGAATAATTTCAGCAGAGGATTGGAAAATTATTGATGCTGGTATTAAGCAAAGAGTAACTGCTTTGAATATGTTTTTGTATGATATTTATCATGAAGGACATATTCTTAAAAGTGGTATTATACCTATTGATTTAATATACAATAATTCTCAATACCAGATTATTATGAAAGATCTTAATTTATATGGAAAAATATATTCTCATATATCAGGTATTGATATTGTTCGAAACAAAGACGGCAACTATTATGTGCTTGAAGATAATTTAAGAACTCCGTCTGGTGTTTCTTATATGATAGAAGACCGCAAAATGATGATGAGACTATATCCTGAAGTTTTCATGCGTCAGCCGGTAGCTCCTGTTGAACATTATCCAAATGTTCTTTTAGAAACTGTTATGAAACGACCTTTGTCAAGCAGAAATTTAGGCAAGACATTTTCCTCAGTGTAAGCACGGCATTGGCCACTCTGTTATACGGGGG
>NZ_JNKD01000106.1:0-2361 GCF_000701925.1 Ruminobacter sp. RM87
TACTGAATATGTGCTAATTTGTGTCTGTCTGCCAATTTGCGTTTTTTTGATATCGATAAAAAAATGCATGTTGTTTTGGTTGTAAGATTAAATAAGTGGTAGTGTACGGATTACCATGATTGGGATTAAAGATTATGTTTAGATCAAAAACATCATCCATTATTACTGAAATGCTTCTTGCAGGTGTGTTTATCTGCACCGGAGCTTCATCTTATGCGGACTGCGATGAAAAGCAGGGGACCATCTCCATCCAGGGTTATTCTTCAGTAAAGGCTCAGCCTGACGTGGCATACGTTCGTGTTGCGGCCACCGTTCAGTCTGAATCAGCGGAAACAGCCAGAAAAGCCGTTGAAAAATCAGTATCGGCTTTCATTGACGGACTGAAAAAGGATTCCTCTTTAAAAGACAGCATCAGAAAGGATGACGGCAGCATAAAGGCTGAAAGCATCAGTGTTAATCCTGATTACGTTTATGACAGCAAGACCAGTGAACGACGCGTATCAGGCTACAGTGCCAGCAGAACGGTAGTGGTTAAAATCAGAAATTTCGAACAGATTTCCAAAGTCCTCGATATAGCAGTTGCTTCAGGCATAAACAATATTTATGACATTTCCTATGAGCTGGAAAATCCGGCTCCGGTTATGGAAAAAGCCCGTCTTGATGCGGTAGCCGATGCGGCCTCAAAAGCCAGACAGATTACAGGTGCGCTCGGCGTCAGGCTCGGAACCATAGCCTCGATTTCTTATAATACTCCGTCATACGGAGCATCACATGATTATGTGCAGCCCCGAATGATGAGTAAAGGAATGATGATGTCCAACAGTGCCGCTGATTCAGCGGTCTACTCTCCGGACAAACTTGTATTTACCGATAATGTCAGCGTGGTCTACAATCTTGAACAGACTAAGAAGAATTAAAAGGAATATCCGTCAGAGACGCCTTATAAACAGACTGCATGAGCATTCAGTTCTCTAGAACCGTGATGCCCGGTCTTTTCTTCAGAACCATTTGCCGGTGATGTATTTTCACCGGCGGGTATTTCATAACCTGCCTGAAGGCGGCACGAATACTGCAGAAAAGAAAACAGCCTGTCACAGCATGACCTGTTCTCGGAAGGTCAGTGAGTCTGTCGCATCCTGAAAAATACCGGAGCCTTCCGTTTATGTTTTCAGTTCAGACTTCCGATGCCGTGGAGCAGGGGCTGTTTTAGTTCATATCCGTGCCGTCATTATCCGTTCCGTTACAGAAAGAGGAGTATCCCGTGCAGTTTTCCGCATCGGCCCCGAATGAATCGAAGGCTCTGAGAGGTGATGACTCCTCCGTTTCAGACAAAATTTCATTACCAGACGTTTCCTGCGGTATTACCGATACTCACTGTCATATTTTCCGAACGGCGGATTCCCGTCTCATAAGTCTTTACCCCGCGGTTTTTAACGCCTGCTCCTTAAACGGTGAAATGCCTGTCGTAAGGGATGATTTTCTGCTGTGCCGGGACGAAGGAGAGGTAGATGCATTTACTGAAGCTCTCGTAAAGCTCACCGGAAATTCAGGCAGAGAGGTTTTTGAAGAGCTTGAACGTCTTCTTTTACGATCTGCAGAAGCCTCCGTTTCAGAAATCATGGTGCCTGCGGTTACGCACTTTGAAGGACTTAGAAATCTGCGTCTTTTACGGGTTTTCAGTAAAGCTCATGCTGATGCGTCTTTCCCTGAAATCTTTTGCGGTATGGGAGTTCATCCAATGTATGCCGGGGATTTTTCACGTGAAAAACTTAGGACTGAGTATGAACTCATCAGGAGAGTTTTTTCAGAAAGTCCGGCCGCCCCGGAGGAAAAATCCGTCACTGCAGACGGACATCCGGTAAAGAAGCTTTTTGTCGGGGAAATCGGTATAGATAAAAGATTCAGGGATACAGTTCCGCTGGATGTTCAGACGGAAGCTCTGCATGAACAGCTGATCTTTGCCGTGGAAAATCATCTTCCGGTCAATATTCACGGTGTCGGCGGAGACAATGAGATACTGCACGAGCTGAAAAGACTCAACCGGGTAAAAGGAATTATCCATGCCTTTACCGGAAATTCCTCAAGAGCCGAACAGTATCTCCGCAGGGGGTTAAAACTCGGTATCGGTCCAATGCTTCTGGCGACAGAGTCTCATAAACTGGAGGAGGCGGTACGGTATGCGGGAATCGATAATCTGGTTCTGGAAACCGATTATCCGTACATGTACATGAATCTTCCTGAAAACTCTTCATCTTCAGCTCCAGACAGTGACAGCGGCGGAGAACAGGCATCAGCGGATGATTCATGTTTTTCACCACGCCGCAGGTCCGCGGCTTCACCGGATCTTCTGATTCATATAGT
>NZ_JNKD01000107.1:0-2317 GCF_000701925.1 Ruminobacter sp. RM87
AGAATTTTTTAAAAACATGGGAATAAATGTGATATTTAATGGTTTTATGATGAGATTCGCCCTAGTTATAAACTAGGGCGTGCGGAGTTTAGGTTATATGGCAAGCCCTCGGTTATGGTAAATAATCGAGGGCTTTAGCTGTATCATACGCAGTGATTTATTTCTTTGACGGAACTTTTGCTTCTTTGAGCTGCTGTAGCCATTTTTGGCCGTTTTTCTTTATATTGTCAATAAAATCTTCAAGTTCAAGAAGTTCCGGTTCGATATCATCAATCGTATCCCCCTGTTTAAGGGCTAGCTCAATGGTGTTGCACAGTTCTTTCACCTTTGGCATGCCGCAGTATACTGCTCCACCGGCAAATTTATGAATTACCGGTGCCAGAACAGCCCCCTCGCCGTTTTTAAGTGACTGATAGTCCTTTTCAAACTTTGGAATACTGTCAAGGAATCCCTGAAGCATTTCTATAGCCAGTTCTTTTTTGTTTGCGGCTCTGGTCAGTGCTTCAGAGACTGTCCAAAGGGCGTTACTCTGTATCACGGGGATGGATTGATTATTCTGCTGAACAGTTTTGTCTGCCTGTTTATTCTGTGCAGATCCAGTCTGATTCTTAATAGGGAGCTTGGCGGCATTTGGATTCTTTATGCCTACAGTTGCGGTCCCGGTGTTTTTCTTTCCGGTTAGTGGAACAGGCTTTATCTGCGGTGCAACAGTTGCAGATTTTACTTTAGTATCAGTGATATCCGATTTCCCCGTTTTAGACTCAATAGTTTTGGAATTCTGATTATCCTTTACTTCGGAACTGCTCTGCTTAGTTTCGTTCTTAACCAGCTTAATCTTTTTGCTCTTATGCTGCTGATTTCCTGTCTGCTCTTCTTCTGATGCCTTAGAGTTAGGTTTTGGCCCGGCAACTGCAGGTGCGGCTTTACAGAATTTATGAACCATTTTTTTCAGCAGTTCTTCATCAAGAGGTTTTGACAGGTAGTCTGCCATGCCTTCGCGAATGAATCGTTCCTGCTCTTCCTTTACTACCAGAGCTGTTACGGCAACTATAGGAGTATTTTTGTTGTTTATGCCTTTCTTGATTGTCTTCATGGCCGTAACGCCATCCATTATAGGCATCTGTATATCCATGAATATCAGATCAAATTCAGTATGCAGACACTGTTCGATGGCATCATGTCCGTCTGAAGCTGTGTATACGTCCGTAACCAGATCCTTTAACAGAGCTTTGATAAGAGAAAGGTTTATAGGATTATCATCTACGGCGAGTACGGAAGCCGGAATCAGATTGGTATTGACTGTTTCATCAGTTGTGTCTGATTCGGTAGCCTGAGTATTTTTTTCCTTCTGTGAGACGTCAGTACTTTCTGCGGTTGAGGTCTGTACTTTTGTCATGTCAGGATGTTCTGTTCGGTTAATATTTTCCTGTTCTGACATAATCAGATTCTGGAGAATCTTTTCTGTTGTAACAGGTTTAACAAGAACAGAAACCTTTGGTGACATATCGAGAAGCTCTCTGTGAACCTTTTCATCCATAGTGTTAACGGCAACGATAACCTTCTTGACTTTGGACAAATCGAGAGAGTTGAAGGTTGTGAGCATTCTGTTGAATTCGAAATTACTTGGCTGGCCCACAACTATGTAATCAGGACTGTCTGCTGAGGCCAGAGCATTAATTGCACCGGTTGTTGAGACGGCAAATACATCCATTTCAAGTTCCTGAAGAATGCTCTTGATAGAGTCTCGTACCCAGGTGTTGTTTTCAATTACTACTACTCTGTTGTGAATTAGGGCTCTCTGTTCAGGTGTCTTGATGTTGAGAACCGGTGATATTCCCTTGTTAAGTATGATATTGAAATTGAAGGTTGTACCCTGTCCAGGTTCGGAGGTAAGAGAGATTTTACCGCCCATCTGTTCAATCAGGTGACTGGTAATGATAAGTCCCAGACCGGTACCGCCGTAGCGACGGGAAATCGAAGAATCTGCCTGTGTAAACGGTTTGAAAAGTGTACTCTGCTTTTCTGGATCAATACCGATACCTGTATCCTGAACGGATATTGCAAGATTGATTTTTGTGATAGGAACACTGGAACTTTCCATTTTGGAAATTTTTAAAGCTACGTTACCATTTTTGGTAAACTTAATGGCGTTACCGAGAAGGTTGGTTAAAATCTGACCTACGCGGATAGGGTCGCCGATAACATAGTCATGAACATCAGGATCTATGTTAACGGTAAGCTCGATACCTGTTATGAAACGACCTTTGTCAAGCAGAAATTTAGGCAAGACATTTTCCTCAGTGTAAGCACGGCATTG
>NZ_JNKD01000108.1:0-2213 GCF_000701925.1 Ruminobacter sp. RM87
AAGAAAAATTACTGGAAGAAAACGATAAATAGGTATAATCTCATGGTGTCAACTTTTACTCGTTTTTAGTGTCAACAAATTTACTCGTTTAACAATTCTTTTATGTAGTCGGGAGTTGTATTGTTCTTTCTACCTGTTAATGAAGCCTTTTCTCCGCTAATGTTTTTAAAGATATGTCCGCAATTAGGACAACATGAATCCTTTCCAGGAATATAATCCCTTCTTCCGCAATCATAACAAGGAATTTTGAGCAGCTCACGCTTGTTTATGATGGAAATATAACCTATTGTCTTTCCATGCTTCATAAAATAAACGAAGTCACCATGATGAATTACCTTGTTCCCGAGATGTTCAGCAGTAACACGCTATTCTTTGACTACGTTCTTCAGATTTTTGGTATCAGAAATTTCCTGAATATAACCGAAACCTTTTTCCTGATCGTAAAACTTTACTCTGCCTGTATAGGAATATAAATCTAACTGATTAGTGCAGTTTGATTTGCCGCTAGCATATTTCTTTGTAAAATCGTAATTGGTTGACGCCGATGACAGTTTTGTAGTACCCATAAATTTTAATTCTGCTATGTTATTTTTTATCGCTTATTATAATATAATTAAAAATTTGAATCGGAAGAGCTTTTTGAGTATGGTATGGTATGGTATGCTCTGCTCTGTATTTACCCAGCATAAGCACAATACCGACAAATAAAAAACATACATCTTCCGGTTTTCAAAAAACTGACCAATCATAGGATTACAAAGTCTGGGCAAAATGCACGCCACCTGTCTGGATATTGATTTTCAAGGCATCCGTTCAAGGAGGTTGTTTCATATTGTCTACAGAACTATTTTTTTATTTCAGGAATAATATTTTCCATGAATAATCTCTTAATGACATCAGGTTCAAGACTCTGTTGTCTGTTACTTATGTGGAAACATGAATTACGATTATTTTTAACCTGTTCCCAGTTTTCTTGCCGATAAACGATTGGCATATCAATGCAATTATCAAATCTTCTTTGTTTTTCCTAAAGATTTCATCTGCTGTCAGTATATATTTTTTTGTGGCTGTTATCTGATTATATTTTTAAATTCTTCAGGAGTAGTTGATTTAGGAATAAAACGTATGTCTATACGTCTGTTAATTCTGTCATCGCTGTAGGAAACCGGTCTTGAGGAAGCATAACCGCTCACGGAAAAGATTTTTTTGTTTTCAGTGTTTTTTAGATTCAGAAAATAACATTCTTTTAAATTGGAATACCTTAATTTTTGACAATTGCCATTTTCCTGTTCATCAAAATCCAATCCTGTAAATTTTTCCCAGAACTCTATGGCGCGAAGAGAAGACAGTCCCCAGTTTCCCTTCAGAGTGTTGTTGTTATACGGATCCTTATCTGTATGACCTTCAATAAAGACCGTATTCAGTGATTTGAGTTCCTCCGGCCTGGAAGTAAAGGTTCGGTACACAGCCTCGGAAATTATTCTTACATTGGTACCGTCTTTGATCAGATAGCTGCCTTTCTCAAATCCCAGGGTGGAATTATTGATATGAATTACGAAATTATCGTAATCCACGTCTACGGATACTCTCTTTCCATCAAGATCCGTTTTAATGCTTTTCAATAACTCTACGACATTGTTTCTATGTTTAACCAGAGCATTGTCTATTCTATTTTTCTGCTGCTCTAATTCATTTTTTTCCTGTCTGATATCCTCTATTTCCCTAATCGAATCATTAATTCGTACTATCAGGGTACAAATCAGAATAATAAAAATCAGCAGCAGACCTGTCATGATGTCCGTATACGACATCCAGTTGTCAGATCCTACAACCTCACCCGTTGTTCGCTTTGTTCTATGCAATTCATACTCCTTGAATTATCATTTAGGCTCTGCAGATTGTTAACCTTAAACTTCGTTTAAACACCTTTCTATCCTGTTCTTTACACTGACATCCGAAACCAGATTTGCCACAAATTCCCTGTCGCCCGAGGAAAGATCAGGTTTCATGCCGTGATTTTTCTGGTAAAGAACCTGATTTAACAGCAGACAGGCCAGTTCTTTTCTGAATTTCGGAAGAATCTGCCAGGTATCAACATTACGCTGCTTCAGGGAATTGATGGACGTAATGTGATTTAGTAGGCCAGCTTTAACCAAATTACTTTACCATCGTTAACCAAATAGTTTACCACCTCTAACTTAATTATCAGGCCA
>NZ_JNKD01000109.1:0-2210 GCF_000701925.1 Ruminobacter sp. RM87
AACTTTCTAAACAAGGACAGTCAATCAGGGGAATAGCCAGAAAATTAGGAATTTCAAGGCAATCTGTTCGCAAATACATGAACGTAACGGCAAGTATGTAAATCTCCTTACTAAATCTGATTTTTTAAACAAGATAACGGATATTACAAAACTACCGGTTAAGTCAGCTGTTTTAACACAGAAGCAGTATGAAAAAATCATGAATTACCGGTTCAAATAATCCATATTTATCCATGATAAATTACGAGGCAAATTCTTTAGAATTTTTAAAATTCTCACAAGAATTTTCCGATAAATTCGAAAGTCAGGTTTGATAAAAAAATTAATATAAGCTATGATAACAACTATTTGTTAATAATTGGGAAACGTCACTTAAATCAGGTGTATTAAGAGTAAACATAGCATTTGTAAGAAATATGAAAACAAGAGTTACAACAATGGTGAGGATTTTTATTCGTAAACATAAAAATCTTGCTTATATTTTATATTATTCTTTCTTTGTATTTTTTCTTTATAGATTAAGTGTTATCACTATTCGCGGAACAGGCCAATCTAAAACAATAATTTGTGCCTCATGGCTTACAGTGATTTTCTTTTTTGTTTTTAGCAATAAATCATTAAAATGGTGGATAGGATTTCCAATTGTTCTTATCGCTTGTCTTTACGCCCCAGTCGCCGCTAAGTACGGCCCCCCAAATTATTACCTATTAGGTTCTTTATTGGGAACAGACTCACAGGAAATAAAAGATTATATCTCAATAATAGAGTTAAGAGATTATCTAATATCTATCAAAATTATTACATACTTCGTTGTAACTATATTAATTAGCAGAATGAAGTACCTCTTCAAGATTCAATGGATGAATAAGTTACCACGAACTAACTATCAGGCAATTATTATTGCACTTTTAATAATAGTTGTTCCACCTCTTGATTTTTTTCATAATGTATACAATGCATACAATGAACTTAATGTCATGTCAAATAAGATGCTGCCACAGGACTGGCAGATTACTTCAGTATCTCCAAAATACAAAGATTATGTTCTTGTGATAGGAGAGTCTGCAAGAAGAGATTACATGCATTTGTACGGATACCCTATTCCAAATACACCATTTTTTGATTCTATAGAAAAAGAAGTATTATCAAACATCACTGCATCAGATTTTAATACCATATCATCACTTACAAAGACATTAAATCTAATTGATAAGAATAACCGTAATTACAAATATGGCCAACATATAATATCTTTAGCAAAATCAGCGGGATTTGAAACTTTTTGGTTAAGTAACCAAGGAAGAAACGGTCTTTATGATACCCCAGTATCTAAGATTGCAATTGAATCAGAACATGTAATTTTTCTAAAAAACGGCACGTTTGATGATACCCCCTTCTCAGACTCCGATCTTCTCCCTTTTTTTAAGTCATACATTGAACAATCACCCACAGTTCCCTATCGCCTGTTTGTTCTTCATCTTATGGGATCGCACATAGATCCTTGTAGTCGAGTTATTAATTATTCAAAAAAACTTCACTTCGAACACAACAAACATAATAAACAAATTGAATGTTATATTAATTCTATTAAGCAAACTGATGAATTATTGGGAGAACTTTATAATATATTGCAAAACAACAAGGAACATAGTGGAAGAAGTTTTTCCATGTTCTACTTTTCTGATCATGCACTGAGTTATGACAAACACAAGAAGGTTTTTACATATGAACCTAATAGAATTAAACAATATGAAATCCCTTTTGTAAAAATATCTTCAGATACCCAAAAAAATACTATATATACCTCTCGAAAAAGTGCTATATATTTCTTCGAAGAATTTGCACATTGGATCGGCGTAAAGAGCAAACTATTTGAAGATATGACTTTATTTTCCGACAAAATTTATACAGATATTGTGATTGATGGCATAACTGCAAATGATAAAGAAGATGATAAGGCCTTAGATTTATCAAAATAATCTATCCTAATTCACACAGTCGGAGATGTCTATAACAGCTTCCGAGGACTAATCCAATAAATCTTAAAAACTCACTGTGGTAGTAGCACAGTGAGTTTTTGATATTGTAAAGGATTAGTCCTCGGAAGCTGTTTCAGCCTGACGCAGGTCTTCCAGATTATTTGACCTGCAGTCTGCGGGAACCTTGTCTGACCACGGCAGAAGATGACTCATGTTGCTGAGTACGTTCTT
>NZ_JNKD01000110.1:0-2180 GCF_000701925.1 Ruminobacter sp. RM87
GCGGTAAATCCGTATCTGTTTACGTACATCTACAGTTTACACGGTAAATCCACGATTTGCATTCATTCGTGGAGGTCGTTTCATATTGTCTTACGAAAGTTTTCATGGGCACATGAAGGATCATATAGGGGACAACATAAAGGGCTGTAAGGAGTTTGCTGAGGTCAAAGAAATTGTTGATAACTACATGGGTTACTACAATAACAGCCGTTATCAATGGGAACTTGCAAAGCTCTCACCTAACGAATTCTACCAGTTCTATACCACAGGAATATATCCATTGGATATTTCTAATAAGCCAGTCCCTCCTAAGCCGGTAAAGACAGCCTCGGAACTGGGGGCAGAACAAGTAGAAACAGACATCAGCAACGTAACTCAGACATGAGGATTCCCTAATTAGGGAGTAATATAGATTCCCTCGGTACTCTCAGCATGTTACTTTCGCTAATGGGTAACCGAGGACAAGTACGGGGGTATCCCGTAGTAAATACAGAGAGTACCTACCTCATAATTTAAAGGTATGTCCAATAGAATGGGCACTTAATTTATGCCATGTCTAATGAATGGGGGAACTTGAATTTTAGTTGTCCGAAATTATGGATAACTAAAATTTTAAATGTCCTTGACAAAGGGTACAGTGCAAAATATCAGCTAAAAAATCAAATATATTTTTTAAAAAATCTAGATTGAGTAATGGTTATCTAATTTTTAGGTTATGATATGAGTTTGATAATTTAATTGTATTTTCACTGTTATGTAAAACATCTGTATAATTTTACTGATAAACAACGATTTTATTAAGGGGACTATGAAGAAATATTTTTTATGTCTGTTAGCCGTACTTGGGCTAACATTATCGGGACAGGCGAGTGCAGCACTTACAAAAGAGGAAATAGCAGAAGCATCAAATCAGTGTAAAACACTGTTTAACAATGAACAATACGCCGATGCCTATCCTTTCTGCCAAAAAGCTTGTGATAATAATGACAGTTCCAGTTGTCAGTGGTTGGGAGGGTATTACTGGGTAAATCAGGACTTCCAAAGAGCCAAACAACAATTTCAAAAAGCCTGTGATTTGAACGACGGCGGGAGTTGCTATAATTTAGGCTTGTTATATTTCGCGGGAAAGGGGGTAGAACAGGATTACGAACAGTCAAATCAATATTATAAAAAAGCCTGTGACCTGAATGACGGTCGGGGCTGCAGTAATCTTGGCTTTTCATACTTCTACGGACAAGGCGTAAAACAGGACAGTCAGTTAGCAACTCAGTACAACCAAAAAGCTTGCAATTTAAAAGAAGACGGTGGTTGCTTTAACGTCGGTATATCATATGAAGATGGTGTTGGAGTAGAACGAAGTAAAACAAAGGCTTTGGAGTATTACCGTAAAGCCTGTGATCTTGGAAATCAGGATGGTTGTGACTCCTACCGAAGATTAAATGGCAAAAGTAACTAACACTCTTTAGATGAACAAATTACGCATAATGCTAAAAGGATTTCGATAATTCGAGATCCTTTTTTCGTTTTTAGGAGTTTCAAAATGAACGACAGCACCATCAGGCTTTCTGCCGACACGTCTGCTCTCACGGATTCACTCTCCAAAATTGCCGAAGAGATGACGGCCATGAAGGACTCTGTTTTCTCCTCTGCTGCCGCCATGGGAGCAAATCTTGATGCATCCGTAAAAAAGGCAGAAGCTACCAATGCCGCCATCCACGGACTTGATGAGAGCGTTAAGACTGTAACGGATTCAATTGAGGCTCAGACAAAAACCGTAATCGACCTCGGTGCGAAGCAAAGCTATGAACAGTACGGCTAATTGTTAACAGGAAGTTATGTCCTGTATCACTGATAAAAATTAGGTGCTGTGATAAAATGACAGTCGATGGTGTTGAGTTGGGGGAGGTTAAAGTCATGGGAAGTATTCTGAATCCTGACAAGGATAACAGCTTTATTAATCTGGTTAAAGCCAGAGATACCAGAGTGTTTGTTGATAAAACTGATTTTATTGAAAAAACCAATGCGCTTTTTAACACTGATGGAAAGCTTTTGGCTGTAACCCGTCCCCGCAGATTTGGCAAAACCGTAACAGCTCATATGCTGTCAGCTTACTATTCCAAAGGATATGCCGGTCAAAAGATTTTTGATAATCTAAAAATAACGAACAATGAATTTAAAGA
>NZ_JNKD01000111.1:0-2152 GCF_000701925.1 Ruminobacter sp. RM87
TCCCTAAAAAAACCAGAGATCTCTTCGACTTGTTCGGCATACCTTACCCAAAGAAGCAAATCAAAAATTAGAAACTATGATCTGCGGAGTTAGGGTTTTATCACGGAATTCATGATAAGGCCTGCTGAACGGCATTCTCAGAAACAAAAAAAATCTCCGATCATACGCGACCGGAGATTCCTGATTAGGGCGGAACGGAAGTCCCGCCCTTTTTCACTGTTTATGCTTCGTTGTAGATTTCCAGGTTTTCGGTTGAATCATTCCAGGCCTTGTCTGCCTTGGCATCATCATTACGAACCTGATCAAGGAAGTTCAGATAGTTTTCATCGATGTCGTTGGTAATGTACTGACCGTTGAACACTGAGGTTTCAAAATTCTCAAGTTCAGGATTTTCCATTCTTACGGCCTTCTCAAGATCTTCAAGTGACTGATAGATGAGAGCATCGGCACGGATTAATCTGCATACTTCTTCAGCGGTCTTGCCGTAGGCAATGAGTTCCCTGCTGGAAGGCATGTCGATACCGTATACGTTAGGATATCTGATTTCAGGAGCTGCTGAAGCGAAGTAAACCTTCTTCGCGCCGGCTTCATGAGCCATGTCAACGATCTGTCCGGAAGTGGTGCCACGAACGATTGAGTCGTCAACCAGCAGTACGTTCTTGCCCTTGAATTCGGCAGGAATAGGATTGAGCTTGTTGCGAACACTCTTCTTTCTCTGCTTCTGGCCCGGCATAATGAAGGTTCTGCCGATGTAACGGTTCTTTACAAAACCCTGACGGTACGGAACACCGAGGCATTTGGCGATTTCAACCGCGATGTCGCAGCTGGTTTCAGGAATAGGAATAACCACGTCAATGTCAAGGTCGGCAAAATCACGCTTAATCTTTTCACCGAGCATGGTACCCATGTGAACTCTGGCGGCATAAACTGAAACGCCGTTCATGATTGAATCCGGACGGGCGAAATATACGTATTCGAAAATACATGGATTGAGCTTGGTTTCTGAAGCACAGATTCTGTTGTAGAGCTTACCGTCTTCAGTTACGAAAATCGCTTCACCCGGAGCGACGTCACGTACCAGCCTGAAGCCGAGGATGTCCAGAGCAACGCTTTCTGAAGCAACGGCATATTCGGTCTTGCCGTTTTCACCTTCTCTCTGACCGAGAACCAGCGGACGGATACCGTTAGGATCTCTGAAGGCTACCAGACCTACGCCGAGGATCAGTGATACCACGCCGTAGGCACCTCTGATCTGATCGTTTACTCTGTGTACCGCATCGAAAATCTCATCAGCGGTGATGTCATCACAGTTGCACTTGTCGATTTCATGAGCAAAAACATTGAGAAGAACTTCAGAGTCTGAAGTGGTGTTCACGTGACGATGGAACTTGTTGCACTTTTCACGAAGCTCCTGAACGTTGGTCAGGTTGCCGTTGTGTGCAAGAGCAATACCGAAAGGACTGTTTACATAGAATGGCTGAGCTTCAGCTGCGGAAGATGAACCGGCGGTCGGATAACGGACATGACCAATACCGATATTACCCTTCAGCCTGTACATATGCTTGGTTTCAAAAACATCACGCACCAGGCCGTTTGCCTTCCGCTGTTTGAAATTACCGTCATAGCTGGTAACAATACCTGCAGCGTCCTGACCTCTATGCTGTAAAACGGTCAGAGCATCATAAAGAGCTTGATTAACAGGGGTGGTGGCTACAATACCAACGATACCGCACATTTTCTACATCCTATTTAATAAACTACGCCCATACGGCAAAATTTGGATCACAGGTCAAAATTCAGCGACCGGACCTGTGACAAAAATACTAAGCACGCCTATTATAAACTTTTTCAAAAATTTAACTACAAAAAAGAATAAAACATTTTCACAAAAATACTCTTCGTGCGGATTTCAACCAGTGTGAAAAGTCAGCACCGTTCAGGCAAATTCAGATAATTCAGCCCTGCCGTGCTTTTATAACAGAAGAAAAACGGCATTTAAACACCGGCCTGCAGACATCTTCTGAAAAACAGACGGCAAAAAAAACGTTTCTTTGAAACCTAAACTCCGCACACCCTAGTGTATAACTAGGGTAAATCTCATCACAAATCCATTAAATATTACACTTTTACCCCTGTTTTTTAAGAAATTCTC
>NZ_JNKD01000112.1:0-2082 GCF_000701925.1 Ruminobacter sp. RM87
CCCCAAATTTTGCTAGTTTTAACCGATCTAGTATAAAAACTAGTTCTATCAAATCCCTCCACAGAGAGGGATTTTTTCATTTCTAGAGCTTTTCGTAGTCGGAGATTTCCAACTCAGAGAACTCCTCATCAAGTTCATCCATAAGAGAAACGTTCAAATCCTCTTGGCATTCCTGTTGTGCAAGTTCTTCGCTTGGCACCGGGATATCCATTGCATGTAACAGTTCCTTAAGTCCGCCAACAATTTCCGTATAATAATTACCGAAGCTGAACTGAGTCATTTCTATAGTATTCAATTTATCAATTACCGCAGAATCGCTGTCATATTTAAGCTTTAGATTCTGCATTTTTCTGGTGGCATTGTTAACGCGTCTGCGGAACATGATTGCTATTGATGTTGCAATGAACTGAACAAAGGCCTTCCCCTCGAGAGATTCGTTGGAACTTACCCTGAATCTGTTACAGCCTAAACGCTGTTTATAGAGGTTGAATGCGTATTCCACTTCATTTCTGTCAAAATAGGCCTTATGGGCTTCTATCGGTTCCCGTACTTCATTGCTAATAAGAACGCGAATGCCTTTCATGAGCAGGTAGTCATTCAAAGCCTGACGGTTGGTGGCATAAGTTGTCACTGTTTCTTTGTTCTTATCGTCAATGATGCGTACTTCCTGTTTTTCAGTGACAAAAACCTCTCTGATTAACTTAAGATTTTGTGGAAGTTCCCTGTTTTCCTTAAGCAGTTTTATGGTCTTGGAAATCTTGGCGGTAATGTTTTTCTTTTCTGAATTGAAAATTTCGTCATTGTAGTAGAAATGCAGATAAACCTTATCCTTTTCTCTGGGCGGACGTACGGTACAGTTTGTCCTGTAGTTAACGGGATAACTCCATACCGTTTCAACGGTCATGGCGTGACAGTCTATTTCCTCATCGTACGTGGCAGGATCAAGCAGGTCTGCCTGTATATCCTTAAAGAGATTCCTGCACATGGTGAATGAAGTTTTTAAATTCATGAGGAAAGAAACTTTGTTCTGGTAAAAACGATTAATGTTTTTAATGCTTGAATATCCCTTGTCGGCAACAAACACAGCGTTGCCGTCAAGTTTAATTCGAGCCTGTTCCTGAAGCAGGTGTTTTACGGTACAGATATCGGGAACGTTTCCGGAATAAGTCCTGTAATACACGGGTTCACCGGTGAGTTGGTTAACCACCATGAGAACATTTATCTGAGGAAGCTGGTCTCCGTCTTTATTGTGTCCGTATGCGGATTTTGCCAGTTTAACGGAATGAGTCGAGATGGAAGTTGAGTCTAATGCCCAGTATTTACAGGATTTAAGCCTTTCATCCCTTTTCATTGTCAGTTCGTTCAAAAGGGTAATGAACCTGTCTATTTTATCTGAGGTAATGTTTTGGAATATTCTGGTAATGGCTGAAGGTGTCAGCTGTTTCTGCCATGGCAGTCTGTGTTTTTCGGCAAAGCCTTCATACCTGCTCATGGCATTATTCTCGTTTATGTTTAAAAAATAGGCCAGAGAAAGAATTTTTTTATTGATGTTACGAGCACCGAAAACCCTGTTAAGCGCCTCGGCCAGTGGAGTTCCCGCAATCAGCTGATCAAATACCCAAGTTGCTCCCGCTGCATATTTTTTGGCAGAAAGTGCATCTTTAACCGTAATCTGTTTATCTGTATCAATCGGAGAAAACACAATGGAACCGTCCTCCATTCTTTGTGCAGTAAAATCTTCAAGTTCAGGATGAAGGGCTATAAAGTCATCCTTCCATTGGATTTTTCCGGTCTTTTCCCCACCTAAAATTGTACCGACAGCCTTGGTTGAACCTTTTTCACGATAAGAGCGTTTTTTTACTTCATCCCATGCATTTTTATAAGAATACATTGAGAAGCATTTTCCTGATTTCATACAGAGAAGAGATGGTAATTCTGGTTTGGTAACTAACATAATTGGCCTGGATAGATATTAATATAACATATCTAGTATAACATGCAAAAAGAAGAAACACCACTGAAAAAAGGTGTTTCTTTGAATTTTTTTATTGTGTACTTATCTATTCTCGCAAAATTTGGGTT
>NZ_JNKD01000113.1:0-1930 GCF_000701925.1 Ruminobacter sp. RM87
CCTAAACTCCGCACACCCTAGTGTATAACTAGGGTAAATCTCATCACAAATCCATTAAATATTACACTTTTACCCCTGTTTTTTAAGAAATTCTCTTTACTTATTCTTATTACGGGTGTAACATAGTCTATAATATATTTAATGGACTATTCATATGACAGACTCAACAGACATCAAGTGGAATTTCTCAAGTTATACAGATAAAAAAGGCAGAACCTACATTATTTCTTACTACAATAAATGGGATTCGATAAAAAAACAGTCCCGTGTTGCCCATCGTGTTCATGTAGGCAGACTTAATTCCGATACAGGAGAGGTTTCACTGGGAAAAACCTATCTTGAACTGCATCCGGAATACACTGGTTGTTCTGTCTTTTATGAAGACAACCGACTTGTTATCAGGTCAGCTGAAGAAGCTTTGTCCATCAGACAGGAGGCAGATATTGATTTATCCTGGAGATGTGACTGCATCTCATTCGGTCTGACCTATTCCCTGTGGGAAATGGCAAAACGGCATGGAATAATAAGTTCATTAAAGTCCGTGTTTGGAGAAGACGGTCTTGATCTTCTGAGGCTTGGTATTTATGAACTGTGTTCTCACTCCATGGCCATGCATAACTATGAAGACTGGCTTTCAATGTATTATCTTCCTGACGCCCAACCTTTATCAGGTCAGAAAATCAGCAGGCTTCTGGCCACGGTTACTCAGGAAAAAATTGATGATTATTTTACATTACGCCATTCAAGGCTTACCGAACTTCATCAGCAGAAAAAGGAATATGCCAATAAGAAAGGGCTGTATGTGCCGCCCATGATGATGGCCATGGATTCAACCAGCATCAGCACATATTCAAAGTCGATTGATGATGCGGCTTTTGGTCATGCCAAACAGGATGACTTTCTCAAACAGGTTAATCTGACTTTATGTGTAGATTATGCGTCCGGCGATGTCTGTTACGCATATGAATCAGAAGGCTCAGTTAACGACATGACCATATTCCCAGATATTCTTATGCGGATGAGGAACATGGGGATGGATCTGTCCGATATTTTAGTAGTTACCGACCGCGGGTATTCTTCTGTCATGAACGTTCAGAAACAGATTAACGTTCAAATAAAATTTCTAACAGGCGTAAAGCTTACCGAGGATTCCGTAAAAGCAAAGATCGACCGATATAAGGAAAGCCTGAACAACCCCGTTTTCATGAAAGGAGTCCTGGGAGTTTATGCCAGAACCGGTGAGGTTGAAAAATGGAGTTCTACCTGCGAAGGCTATACCATAGACCACGATGTCTATCTCCATCTTTATCACTCAGGAACCTTGGGTGAACAGGAAAATGTTAACTTCATGCGTGATGTGCAGAGACTTTTAGACATCCAAAACAATAAATTAAAAACGGATCGGAATTTATGGCAGAGATATTCAAAATACATAGAACAGGACAAGAAAACAAAGACCTGGTATCTGAAAGCCGATGCTGTGGAAAAGGCCTGTCGTTACAATGGATATTTTGCTTTAAGAACCAATGAAATATCAGATCCGTTTGATGCTCTCGTCGTATACAGAGAAAGGAATATTGTAGAAGTTGCTTTTAAACAGTTTAAGGTTTTGAACGGAGGTGAACGCCTCTACGCAACAGGTTCAACATATAAGGGAAAAATATTCATTCACCTTCTGGCTCAGACATTGAGGATGATGATGTGCGTCACCGCTGCAGGACATAAAGCCGAGGGAAAAGTACTCCCTGGAGAATCATTGGAAAAGGCAATGATACAGCTTAAAAAGCTTCAGGCTACCAAAGCCCCGGGAATAGGTTCTTACATAACAAAAGAGATCCCTAAAAAAACCAGAGATCTCTTCGACTTATTTGGCATACCTTACCCTAAGAAGCACATCAAAAATTAGAAACTATGATCTGCGGAGTTAGGG
>NZ_JNKD01000114.1:0-1753 GCF_000701925.1 Ruminobacter sp. RM87
CGGTAAATCCGTATCTGTTTACAAACATCTACAGTTTACACGGTAAATCCACGTTTTTACATTCTTTCGTGGAGGTCGTTTCATATTGTCTGTCACCATTGATTGTAAGCACACTGCAATGATGAAGCAGTCTGTCTAAAATAGCAGTGGCAGCAGTTGTATCACCAAGTATCAGTCCCCAATCACTGACGATACATGAATGCCGTTTACCACATGATTCTCAAAGTGACGTAGATCTGAGCGACAGCCATTAAAATGTTACCAGTCACAAAATACCATACCTTTGTTTTGTGACGAAACATAAACATGGATGCAAGGCCTCCTGCCGCCCCGCCGATAAATGATTTAAACAGCAGATTGGTCTCGGGAACTCTCTCTTTGCCGGATGCCGCATTGCTCTTGTCAAGTCCGTACCAGACAAAAGACAACAGGTTGATCAGAACCGCACCCCCCCAGAAAACCCAGGAAAGCCAGAACATCATGCATCCTGCGACTGAATTCCATATCGAAAACACGGTTCCCAGAACGGAAAAATACAACCAGAAGGCAGCAAACGAGCAGGCAACGCAAGTGCTGAGATTCTTGCTCACATGTCTGATTCTTCGTTTCTTTCGCCAGACCGTAAATCCCGCCATAAAACCGATAACTCCGCCTGCAAGCGAAAGGAAAGCCAGAATACCGTTGATATCCCCGCTGTCACCGTTCCTAGACGAAGACTTCAGGAGTTCCAGTGTTATCGGACAGGTTAAGAGGTTTAACACCACAAGATAAATCATGAACCACAACATAACAATTATTCCGTATAATTACTCAGATTCATAGTTAAAAATAACTGCCTTACCGTATCGACCGCAGAAGCAGTGACAGTCTGCTGTCTAACAGCGTGCCGAGAAAAAGCCGGATGTTTTCCGTCCTGCTGGAAAACGCAGCGCATCGCGATTATATCAGAATTAAATCTTTTCTGTACCGGAACACCTGAAGATGAAACATTACCATCGGATAACAGTTTTATATCCGCGAGTCTCTCATGTCTTTCATGAAAGCCGTCTCACAGCCTCATCCGTATGCCGATTAACCATGCCTGTGACTTTTTTAATTAACTTTCGGTATTTGACTCACACGAAGCTTTTTCGAACAGCTGTGTGCATACCTGCTTACGGCAAAAGTTATATCATACAGAACTGTTATGAAACGACCTTTGTCAAGCAGTAATTTAGGCAAGACATTTTCCTCAGTGTAAGCACGGCATTGGCCTCTCTGTTATACGGGGATTGGTTCCTCAGGTCAATGGTTCGCCGCGAATTCTATTTGTCTTACGTCGAGGATCACTGTTTACAGTGCCATCAAAGTTCTGTCGTAGATAATTCAAACCTTCTTGATGAAAAACGTCTTATCTAAATCACTGTCACCTTCAGATGTTTAAAATCGCATCCGTCTATACATTTATCCTGATTACCCCCTCGGCCGGCATTACTTCTCCAGCATCGTTATTACCACATTCGTAGTTGGAGGTCATCATTCCCCAGATGAAGCAGCAGAATTCTCTCGCTACGGCAGTAACGGCAATGTTCGTATTCTTCCCCTTATTTACCATTCTGTAATACTTCCTCTGGCACCTGGACGAAGCTTTATCCGCATAGTTGATTACTTCCGATGGCACATTCTTCTGGCGTTTTTTCAATGCCGCTGATTTCTGCCCGACATTGCCTCTTCTGAAAGAATTGCAGCACTCGACGGTAAGCCTTCGCAGATG
>NZ_JNKD01000115.1:0-1622 GCF_000701925.1 Ruminobacter sp. RM87
GACTTCAGCAGAGTTCTCTCCGGCGGCAGGTCTTCCGAACTCTTCAGGGTAAAGGAGGATCCTGAACACCGTCATGATCCGTTCCCTCTCACCGAGGTACAGCAGGCATACTGGATGGGACAGGCTCCCGGTCTTCCTCTGAATTCAAAAACATACTATCTGGTGGAAATGGAAGGCTCTGACATCAGTGTAGAACGCCTTAACGAAGCCTTCAGACTGGTGGTCGGCAGACATGAAATGCTGCGTACCGAAATCACCGCCGACGGACAGCAGGTAATCAGGGAAAAAGCTCTCGTCACTCCGGTGGAGGTAACACGTGTTGCCGACGTTAAACAGGCGGTCAGTGCGGTATCGGCCTGGTGGAATGAACTCAATGACATGAATGAATCATTCCCTTATGCCGCCCGTGCCTTTGAATACGGGAAGAACAGCATGCGTCTCGCCATGGCATTCAGCTACATGAACCTTGACGGATACAGCATCAAAATGATTCTCCGCGAAATTGCCGAGGCCTACAGAAATCCTGAAAAATACAGCAGCCGTCCTCCTCTTGCCCTGTCATTCAGAGACTACATTCTTTCACACGGTTATTCCGAAGAAAAACTTCAGGAAGCCCACAGGTACTGGGATGAAAAAATTGACAATCTTCCGCCGGCTCCTCAGCTTCCGACCGAATGCAGTCCGGACAGAATAGAAAAATCACACTTTGTAAGAATCGCCGGAACTCTGCCGCACAAGGAACTGGACATTATCAAAGCCAGTGCCAGGGAATTCGGACTTACACCTTCCGCAGTATTCCTGCACGCCTATGCGGAAGTGCTCTGCAGATATTCGGGAACCGACGGCGTAACAGTCAACATGACTCTGTTTGACCGTATGAACGTTCATCCGGAAATCTATGATGTTGCCGGTGACTTCACGTCACTTGTTCCGGTGGCCTACCGCCCTGATACGACCGGGAGCTTTGCGGCATCCACGGGGGTTCTGGCGGAAAATCTTGCCGAATCCCTGGATCACAGAGAACTGTCCAGCATATATATTCAGAGAGAACTGTCAAAACGCAAGGGACTGAGCATGGCCTCACTGCCGGTGGTCTTTACCAGTACTCTGGGTATCGCCGACGATCTTCTCAGTCAGGATACCGGCGCGGGATTTCTGACTCTTGCCGAGGGCGGTCTTTCCGAAACCCCGCAGGTATGGCTTGATCACCAGCTGTATGAAACTGCTGACGGCCTGTACCTCTCATGGGATTATGTATCCGAGCTGTACGACGGCAACCTCATCAGAGAAATGTTTGAATGCTACATGGAACTGATTCACAGACTGGTTACTGAAAGCTGGCAGCTTAATATTCAGGCGGAACTGCCGAAGGAAACCGTGAGAATCAGAACCGTTGTGAATACTACTTCGGCTCCATTATCCAGTCTTCTGCTCGCCGAACGCATCCATATGAACGGTATAACCATGGCTGACAGTCCTGCGCTCTTCTACGGTGACAGAATCGTAACCTACGGTCAGATGCACGCCTCCGTCATGCGCGTGGCCTCTCTCCTCATTCAGCACGGCGTAAAACCTCTCGACAGAATTGCGGTTTCCGTTCCACGCGGACCTCTGCAGATTAT
>NZ_JNKD01000116.1:0-1619 GCF_000701925.1 Ruminobacter sp. RM87
GACTTCAGCAGAGTTCTCTCCGGCGGCAGGTCTTCCGAACTCTTCAGGGTAAAGGAGGATCCTGAACACCGTCATGATCCGTTCCCTCTCACCGAAGTGCAGCAGGCATACTGGATGGGACAGATGCAGAGTCTTTCCCTCAACTCCAAAACCTACTACATGGTTGAACTCACAGGTTCCCCTCTTAACAGGGAACGCCTCTGTCATGCCTTTGATTTACTTAAAAAGAGACATGAAATGCTCAGAGCCGTAATAACTGATGACGGAATGCAGACGATCAGAAAACAGGCAGCGGCATCCGATATTCCGTATTTCAGCGTGACAGATGAACAGGAAGCCTGCTCATCAGTATCTGAATGGTGGGATAACCTCAATAAAGATTCAGTATGTCACCCTGTTGCGGCCGCCGGTTTCCTGTACGGTACCGGAATGCGTCTTGCCATAGCCTTCAGCTACATGAATCTTGACGGATACAGTGTCAAACTGCTTCTGAAAGATCTGGCTCAGGCCTATAACGATCCTGCCGGATACGAGAACAAACCTCCGCTCACGCTGTCATTCAGGGATTACGTGCTTTCAGCCGTTGCGGATGAAAGCCGTATTGAATCAGCCAGAAAATACTGGGATGAAAAAATCGCCGTAATGCCGAACGCGCCTCAGCTTCCTCTCAGATGCAGTCCCGATACCGTGGAGGAATCTCACTTTATCAGACTGGCTCATACCGTGAAAAACCGGGACTGGCATAAGTTAAGGGCCAAAGCGTCGGCATGCGGAATCACTCCGTCAGCCGTACTGCTGCACGCCTATCTTGCCACACTGAGCAGATATTCCGGAGAAAATGACGTTACCGTCAACGTAACCCTGTTTGACAGAAAGCGGATTCACCCTGAAATCATGGACATTACCGGTGATTTCACCTCCCTGCTTCCGGTTTCATATACTCCTGATACCTCCCTGTCATTTGCCGACGCGGCCCGAAAAACCGCTGAAAATCTTGCCGAAGGTCTCGATCACAGGGAACTGTCCAGCATTTACATTCAGCGTGAGCTGTCCAGAAAGAGAGGTTCAGGCATGGCATCACTGCCGGTAATCTTCACCAGTACCCTCGGAGTCAGTCAGAACGATGAGGATGCATCACCTGCCGACGGATTCCTGCAGATTACTGAAGGCGGTATGTCAGAAACCCCGCAGGTATGGCTGGATCATCAGCTTTACGAAAAACAGGACGGCATCTATCTCACCTGGGATTATGTCGAAGGACTTTTTGATCCGTCAACAGTCAGGGAAATGTTCGACTGTTACCTGGAAACCGTCATGAACATTGCTGACGGTGAGTGGAACAGACCGATAAATCCGGAACTCAGCAGAAAAACAGCTGACACAAGAAAAAGAATAAACAGTACCGGTGCTCCGGTGTCTGACACCCTTCTTGCGGAAAGAATCTTCACCAATGCCGAAACACGTCCTGACAGTCCTGCTCTCTTCTACGGCGACAGCACCGTAACCTACGGTCAGATGCGCGCTTCCGTCATGCGCGTGGCCTCTCTCCTCATTCAGCACGGCGTAAAACCTCTCGACAGAATTGCGGTTTCCGTTCCACGCGGACCTCTGCAGATTAT
>NZ_JNKD01000117.1:0-1599 GCF_000701925.1 Ruminobacter sp. RM87
CTTTAACTTTAACTTTAACTTTAACTTTAACTTCCTGCCGGTTAATGATCAGGACGATAGTGTCTTTTCAGATTCTCGTCTCGCCATTACCATCCTGTATAAGGATTGTGGCATTTTGACGTATTTTCTGTTTTATCGGCTGTGATTGAGCTGTTAAGGTTTTTCTTTATTTTCAGAATATTCTGCGGTACGGCGGTTTTTAGGTAACGATGACATTTTTCGGATCTGGCAATCCAGGGGGATATGTCAGATGAAGCGGTTTTCAGACTATACAGATAGTCAATCAGCCTGTCAGTGGCTGATATGCTGCCTTGTTCTGCAGCATCGGTGAGAAATCTGATAATTGTTTCCTGGGCATTCGGAATATCTTTTACCGATGTTATATATATGTCTGCCAGAATTTCGTTTGAGAGGGAATCTTTAAGCTTGACTCCTTTTAAGGCAAATTTTTCTGCCTTATCAACAGACTGCAGCAGGTGGTAATAAAAATGAGCCAGAATACCGTAGGATTCAGGAGTTTTCAGAACAGCAGCCTTAAGAAGCAGTTTTTCGGCTTCCTTTATCTGAGACGGTTCTGGATTTTCAGTGTTAAGCAGGGCTTTGGCTGTTTTTATCAGTGATTTAGGCTGATTCAGTTCGGCTCCTTTGCGGTACATTCTGTAGGCAGTTATGACATCATGGTCCTGATGAAGTCTGCAGTCTCCGAGAGCGGCATATATGTCTTCCTGTTCATAATTCATGTTTGCTGCTTTTTTGAAGAAGAAACATGCAGTATCCATATTGAAAAAGTCTGATTCTGTTCTGCTGTATATGCTGCCAAGTCGGTATGAAGCTTCGGGTGAACCGTTATCTGCCGCTCTTCTGTAATAATTTACGGCTGAAGTCATGTCCCTTGGAACATATATGCCTTCAGCATAAAGTCCTGCCAGAAAGTTGAGAGCCTGCAGATTGTTAAGAGCTGCAGCTTTCTGAATATACTTAAATCCTTCTGTTCTGTCTGCATTATCAGTTTTTTCATAAAAATGCATCAGACCGATATTAAGGTATGCGTTGGTATTCCCTCTTTCTGCTGAAAGAAGGTAGTAGTGCATTGCTTTTTCATTGTCTTTTAATTTATCCGAGTGTTCGTAGACTGAACCAATCAGATAGTCGGTAATTCCGTTCTCGTCGTCATGAAGTTTTTTTAAAAGACGTATTTTTTCTGCATCACTGTCATTTGCGAAGTGGTGATACGGATTTCTTCTCCAGTATGATTCTTCGTTGTCATCAGCTGGCAGAATGGTCTTATGTTCACTGATTTCTGGTTTTTCCAGATGAAAACGGTAATTTGGAGATTCTCTGTCGTATAGCTTAAGCTGATGTTCCGGGGAGATTTGAACTGCGAAGTATTTGGTTGCAGCTTCTGTGAACAGATATTTTTTCTGTTTAACCGTAATCAGAGCTATATCTGTATCTGTCAAAGGTGATCTGGTTGTGTCATAACCTTTGATTGTAATGCTTTCAATGTAACTGTTATGAAACGACCTTTGTCAAGCAGAAATTTAGGCAAGACATTTTCCTCAGTGTAAGCACGGCATTGGCCACTCTGTTATACGTGGA
>NZ_JNKD01000118.1:0-1590 GCF_000701925.1 Ruminobacter sp. RM87
CTTTCTTCAACTTCATTTCGTTCTGTGTAAGCGCGTGAAGCTTCAACAGGATCACTTACAAAATCTGAAAGCAGAACTCTTATACCCTTACACAGCATGTATTCAAATTTCTTGATGTTATTGATTACCTTTCTTCCATTTGAATCTTCTGTAACATAGGTAGAAAGGAAATCAGTCTCATCCTGAGTAAGCGGCTCAATACCTTCTCTCTGCTTATCCAACAGCTCTGCTATCCCGGCTCTGAATTTATCTTCAGCCTCATTCCTGATTTCATGATCAAGGTAGATATGAATAAACATTCGGCCTTTCTCGCGTTTGCATCTTGTGGAATCCTTGTTGTAGTTACCGGGATAGCTCCAGTCAATCTCTGTGGTAAGAACATTCTGTTCAAGTTTTCGGTTATAACTGCAGTCATCAAGAAGATAGGAAAGATTCTTTGCAATCAGATTCCTGCAGATGCTGAAGTTGAGCTTCATGTTGAGGATAAAGCTTTGATTGTCCTGATAGAGCTTATGTATATTTTTGACTGAACCATAACCCTTGTCTGCGACCAGAACAGCTCTTCGATTTAACCCCATCCTTGCATATTCCTTGAGTAGATGGTTAAACGTAGATACATCCGGTGTTGATCCTGCGTAGTGTCTGTAGTACAGAGGACAACCTGTGCGTTGATTTACAAGCATTACCACGTTTATCTGTTTTAGCTGGTCTCCGTCTTTGTTGTGTCCCCATTCTGCAAAATCAAGGTTGTCAGAGCAGGTTGAAATGGAGGTTGAGTCCAATGCATAGTAAACATTCTCCTTTGACTCATCCTCTTCTTCGATGCAGCACTCATTTAGCTTTTTCAAAAAAAGATCAATTCTTTCCTGATTAATATGTTGGAGGAATCTGGTGATGCTGCTGATTCCAAGTGGTCTGTGGTATGGAAGTCTGGTACCTGAAGCAAAATCCTCGTACAGGTACATGCCTTTATCCGGTTCGATTGCTTTGAAATAGGCTAGAGAAAGAAGCTTCCTGGCTCCGTAATACTTGTCAAAAGCTCTGCTCAGAGCTTTTGACAAAGGTGTTGACGCAACAATCTGATCAAGCAGCCAGGTTGCACCTGCATGGAGTACCTTTAGAGAAACAGCCTTTCTTATGAATAAAGAGTTTTCATCCATATCTTCAGCCTGTGAAAATTCAAGCTTATAGCGCGTAAGTTTACCTTTTGATTTTAGCTTATCAACAACTCTGGTTGTCTTTAATTTCTCGAGGATTGGATACTGATTCAAGAAATCCTCAGTCCATTCGATAGTACCGGTTAGGTTACCGCCAATAATCTTACCAACGGTAACGGTTTTGCCCTTGACTCTGACAGACATGTGACGTACAGGATCCCATGCGTTCTCATAAGAACAGACATAAGTATATTTACCATTTCTATTGAAAAGCAGAGGAGGAAGTTCGGGAGTATCAACAACCATAATTGTACCTATATAGTTACACGTTAGTATGTAACTATAATAACATAAAAAATAAAGGAAGTCTCTTATTTTTTGGACTTCCTAATAAATTATTTTTGATAATGTAACTAGATATTCAAAGAATGGG
>NZ_JNKD01000119.1:0-1476 GCF_000701925.1 Ruminobacter sp. RM87
AAATCAATACATGTTTTTAAAAAACACCCAAACCGCCTAGGATATGGGTTATGTTGTTATTTTCACTTTAAAACAAGTGGGAATCTCGAGTAATTAATTACTCTTTTTGCACAAAGAGACAAACAAACTTAAACCGCTACTATCAAATATTAAAGACATTTGCCCCAAATATCAACATCGACGACTGTTTTATGGAATGTTTATGGAAATGAAGACAAAAGTATTCTTAGATACAATAAAAAAGCTCATGATCATATTAGAGTGCCCCCCGAAGTTTTGTTCAACTTTCGGGGGGCACTCTAATATGATCATGAGCTTAAAATTAATTTTGTTACCCGCAGTACACACACTCGGAACCGACAAATACCATGGCATAGGCCTTAACCTGCCTGTCCCGGAACTCCAGCGCTGATTTATATCTCTGAACCTGTTCGGTTGCATCTTTTACAGTGTTTTGAATCTTTGCTTCCGTAGCATCTGTCTTGGTGACGTATTTAAGCTCAAAGAGATAGATGCATTCATTATCCTGACCAACATTGACGGTAATCACCAGATCTGCAAATTTCTCTCCGTCTCCGACTACCCGGAGTGATTTCTGCATTTCTGAAAACACTACGTCCATAGAATCCATCTTGGTGAAGAGTGTCAGATTAAGAGCCATTTCACTCATGTGAGTCAGTACCTGATTGGTGAAAATTCCGCTCAGAAATTCAGTGCATGATGATGCGAATGAACTGATGTCATCTTGAACATTCTGTAGTGCTGATATATCAAGTACGGAATCAGAGAACACTTTGCTTGGTTTTAATCGCAAGGCAGCAGTGCACTGAGCAAAGAGCTTTGACATGAACAGATTCGGAATCTTAAGAGCAAGCCTTCCTATTCGTGAGAGTGTTTTATCAATAGTAAGATATCCTAGATAGTAGAGCATTGACAGAAGCTGAATACGATCATATCTTGTTGTTTTATTCAGGTTGATGTTTTCCGCCAGATCTTTAATGAAGAAACTGTTACCGCTGAGGTAGGTATTGATAATCGTGTCTGCAAGACCGGGTTCGGCAATTTCAAACAGTTGCTGCAACTTGGAGCCGTCATGGTCTGATGCAGGATCCAGATAATCCTCCGGAGGGAGAAAATGTCCCTTAACCCGCATTTCATCAAGATAGTACAGACACATAGATGAATTGAAAACCGTATGCTCAGATTCTTGACTGAAACAGTAACCGTCATATACCGGCTTCATTTTGGCAATAATTTCTTCCGGACTCATGTCAATCTGTCTGGTATCAACGAGTTGTGGAATCAGAGCTGCGAGTTCCGTTTCAGTAAAGCCGGCATATTCATTAAAGCAGGCTCGGGAAGTAACATTGCGTGCAATATTAAATCCGGAGGTAAGAGAATCCAGAGATACGGATGATACTCCGGTAATAAAGGTTTTGGCAATGCAGTCTCCATCTGCTGTTGCAGCCTTAATGG
>NZ_JNKD01000120.1:0-1495 GCF_000701925.1 Ruminobacter sp. RM87
ACCAGTTCAGCGGTACTGGATTTCATAACTGAATTGTTCTTAAAATAATTCAGAATTCTGGATTTAAAGCATTTTCTGATTTCTTCATTAGGAATATAAACACTGTACTCATCACTTTCAGGATTATGGGACTGGGGTTCAAAAGTTAAATACCCGGTATAAAGCAGCAGAGTCCAGAAATCATTTATGTCATGGTTCTGCAAATCACCGTAGCACAAGGTGGCTCTTACTTCCGCAGTTATTGATTTACCATCCAGAAGATCCTGCATCAGCTCAACGTCTTCAGGCTCGATAAAGCCCATGAATTCTTCGATTACATCATTACCGCTGGTGTTTATCCAGTAGTTGCCGGCTTGAATGAGATTTTTGTCTTTACTCAGTTTTCTGTAGTTGTCATTACAGAAGTTCATTACATCCCACGGACAGTACATATGAGTTGTTCCAAAATGGTACCCGTCGTAATTGTTTCTTACATCTTCGTAATAGTCAGTAAGACCGTAATATGAAAGAACTTCTTCGGACTCTTCCTTGGTAAAACCTATTCCCTGAGATACATTATCATCTCCAGAATCAAGAATCGAGCAGACCAGCAGATTGTTAAGTCCAGTAAAAATACTTTCCTTAGCTGCTCTTAAACATCCGGTAAGCACAGCTCTGCCAAGATACAAATTGGTCTTTAAGGCATTGCTCAGGAACGGACTGATGATGTCAATCATTTCCCGGTAATAGCCGTTATGGGCCGCCTTGGCGATAGGTACATCATATTCGTCAATGAGCAGAATAGGCTTGATCCCGTGGTGCAAATATAACCAATAGCACAGTCTTTCCAGAGAATTTTTAACAGCATTTTGATTCTCTGGATTGCAAAGATATTTTTCGTTCTTTAATTGTTTAAAATCATTTACAGCGTCTTCTTTAAGTTTTTTACTTTCAGCAAGATAATCAAACTGACAAAGCATCTTATAGATGGTGCTTCCAAGCTGCTCGTAAGCTCTAAGAAAATTATTTCCGGATACAGATTTCAGGGAAATAAAGATTACCGGAAACTTCCCCATGTATTCACTGCAGAATTCCCTGTCCTCAAAGATTTTTGTATCCTTGAACCATTTCTCCTGAAGTGACACATCACCGGGATTTTCGATATTCAGAGAAAGAAAGTCATAGAAGGTGGACATGGTAAGCGTTTTACCAAAACGTCTCGGTCTGGTGATAAGCATTACGTCCGCTTTGTTCTCCTTAAACACGGTTCTGATAAAAGGAGTCTTATCAACGTAATAGCAGTCATTTTCAATGAGCTTATGAAATAATTCCGCTCCAATACCTATAGACTTCAACATTCTGCTCCACCTCTGAATCTGACCATCACCTCTAAAAAGGCCTTTCCCCGGTCCGCTATTGAAGCGCAGAAAGGCTCTATCACTGTCATTATCCCATAACCTGCTTAATCGTCAACCGCCAACATCTTACTTTTTGATAAGAATATAAGCATAAAGTA
>NZ_JNKD01000121.1:0-1337 GCF_000701925.1 Ruminobacter sp. RM87
CCTGTTCCCATTCCGAACACAGAAGTGAAAAGCGGTCACGCCGATGGTAGTGTAGCATTCGCTATGTGAGAGTAGGTCATTGCCAGGCATTTTTTATTTAGAGGGAGCTTTTAAAGCTCCCTCTTTTCGTATGTGGAAATCAAAACTTCTGCCTTAAAAATAAGATACAAAAAATTTTATAAACAACTTCTGCTTCGTAAAAGTGTGATATTTTGAATTGTTTGGTAAACTTGGGATTATATACTAGTTTATCTATATATTATTCAATAAAATTCTATTCCAATGAAGGTTATCGACCGTCGATCGGTTTTTAAGCAAAAATAATTAGTGACACTGATATTAATATTGTTTATAATGCAACATTGTTAAGTGATAGATGAGTTAAGTTTCTATCATTACATATAGTAATTTTTGGAGAAATTCATGAACAAGTTACAAGTTGTATTAGGTACCGTTGCTTTAGGTGCTGCTTTAGTTGGTTGCTCTGACACTTCTGCTTTAAACCAGAAGGTTGACGCTTTATTAAACAAGGTTGAAGCTCTTTCTAACGACGTTGAAGCTTTAAAGTCTAGCCAGGCTCAGACTGCTTCAAAGGCTCAGGCTGCTTACGACGAAGCTGTACGTGCTAACGAACGTTTAGACAACCTTTCTAACAAGTACAAGAAGTAATTTTTTACTTAAAGAATGGTTATTAAAGGGAGCTTCCGCTCCCTTTATTTTTTTGGGGGAGATATTTCAATTTTGAGTATGGCGCGCTATATTACAGTCATCCTGTCAGCAAACTCCATATCATCATATCTGTTCTGAGCTAACGATATTCATGTTCTTCGGTTTTTTCATCCTGTTTCATCTGAGCATTCTTGTTTATCACGGAGATAATTCTTTGAGATGAATCATCTGTGCATACGGTGCTGTGCATTCTGGTGAGTTAACGTATTTTCCGGTATAACGGGAGTTGTGTTCAGCCGAGATTTGGTTTCCCGATATTGTGAATCTTATGACAGATCTTTATGTGAAGTTCTTTCTGAAGTAAATTTGTATAATCAAAGTAAGAGTGTTTACCATGAGACTACAGATGATATATGCATCTGTATGCTGTTATTTTGCAGAGGTATTTAATTGCACTGCTGACCATGTCAATTAGATTTTTTTGTTAAATCTGTTTAATTTATGAACAAAATACACAATATTTAAAAAAATATTCAGAAAAGTGTTGACGAATCTAAAGAAAAAAGTAAAATACACATCACTCGCTGAGCACAGCGAAAAACAAAAAGTTCTTTAAAAACGAATCTAGACAATCTGTGTGGGCACTCGCTGAATTCATGAGCTGAAAT
>NZ_JNKD01000122.1:0-1266 GCF_000701925.1 Ruminobacter sp. RM87
AAAGGAAATTATCATGAAAAAGACTAAAGGTTTTACCCTCATCGAATTAATGATCGTTATCGCCATCATCGGTATCTTAGCTGCTATCGCTCTCCCTGCATATGCCCGTTACATGGCTCGTGCACGCTTCACTGAAATTACCACCGCAGTTGCTGGTGTTCAGAAGCAGGTTGAACTCTGTATTTTCGATTTAGGCCATACTGGTTATACTGCAAAGACACATATCGTTCCAAATACCGTAACCAGCGGTAGTGGAGCTGGCTCAACAACCCAGAATTGTTCAAATGGTCAGAACGGCAGTGGTTGGAAGATTGATGCAGCTAAAGATTATGCAACTAAGTACGTTCAAGAAATTAAAGTGGATAAGGGTGACATCACAGCTAAAGCAATTAAAGGTAATGGTTTAGATGATGCTACTTTCATTATCAAGCCATATTTTGGTGAAGGTAGTCAGGATAACGGTATTGTTGACTGGAAGAGAGATTCAGCATCTACCTGTATCTCTAAGAACCTCTGCTAATTTAATTGGTTAGAGAATAGACTTATAAAAGTTTAGTTTAAACCCCGCCTCTGGCGGGGTTTATTCTTGAAATAGTATAAAAGCCCCCAAAAATAGAATTGAGTGTTGGCGTTTTTAGCTTTCACTTAAAATAAATAAGACCGAATCAAACATTAGATTCGGTCTTCGATTACTACCTAAACGAATGAGTTACTACAAAGTCTAGGGTGTTACATGCTAACCAAGCACATTAGCAGAGGTCGTTTTCTCTACAAGTAAAGTCCACAGCAGCATTACCTAAAGCAGGGTGTGGAGCATGAGCAACACCGTCACCTGGAACCCAGTCAACGATACCGTTATCTACTGCACCGAAAGTTGGGTATACAGTGTATGTTGAACCATTCAGGCCATTACCTGCGATAGCGGTAGCGGTGATAACGCCATCTTCTACATTGATGTTTGCAACATACTTGGTTTCATAATCTGCAGCAGCGCCGATTCTCCAACCATTGCCACTCTGACCGCTGTCACAAGCATCTGCAGGGATCTGAGCGTACTGAGCAAACACAGCACCAGTATCGAAGATACAGAGTTCAACCTGCTTCTTAACACCGTCAACAGCAGAAGTTACTTCAGAGAAACGGGCACGAGCCATGTACTTAGCATAAGCTGGAAGAGCGATTGCAGCTAAGATACCGATGATGGCGATAACGATCATTAATTCGATGAGGGTAAAACCTTTAGTCTTTTTCATGATAATTTCCTTT
>NZ_JNKD01000123.1:0-1215 GCF_000701925.1 Ruminobacter sp. RM87
TTCTGTCGTTTTTGAATATCTCTTCAACGGAAAATGAGGCTAACGTGAGGAGTACCTGTTCGTTCATGATTTGCTTTACTTTTTCTTCAATTTCGTGTTTGCTTTTGTCGAACAGAAAGTTTACGGCATTTTCTAAATAATTATTATCCTCCGAGAGCTGAACACTAAAACTCAGATTGATGTCGATATGAACGTTGTTGCGTATGGGAGCATTCTCCTGTTTAATCAATATATGAATAAAAGGGCTGTTCTGTCGTGAACCAGGTACTGCTTCTGCTTCTATAGTATTTCTGTGTTATGTAAGCTTCTTTATTTTTCAGATACCTGAACAGGAGCAGTTTATTCGTATAATCCTATTATGGATTCGATATCCATATTTACTGTATGTAATCCGCTTTTCCTGAGTTCATGCTCTATATTGTTTTTTGAATGTGTTTTTCGCGGGTAAATGAGGCAACTGCGGGCGGTATCTGTTTTCTTATTATTTTTTCCACCATGTCGCAAATATCTGGGTAACTTTTATTGAACAGCATATGTACGGCTTTTTCAATATTTTTCCTCGTTTTCGACCATTATTACTTTAGCGTCCACACATACGGCACTGATGACGAGACTGTCGCGTGTCAGGATATTTTCTTCCATTACATTTGCAAATACCTCAATGCTATCCATGTATTAGTAATCCTGAATATACGGTAAAACAAGAACTCTGCCGCTGCGCACATATTTCAGTACCTTGCCGTTTCTGATTTTGCTGTAAACCACAAGAATTTTATCCTGCGCACATTGCTTAAAGAGCAGCTATCTGCCTGCAATCCATATGAATTTGATGAACATGGAAATTACAACGACAAGGATAGCGATGCGCATGAAATCTGACTTCACTGATTACTTCTTTTCTGTTTATTTTTCTGACCGTAGTACAGATATCTGCCGGACTTTTTCATTGCAGGTAAAAACACAATGTGTCTGTACGTATATACGGATTACTGAATCATTTCTGATTTTAAAGTATTCATTTACCAGATTTTCGGGAATTATCGTAACGACGTCTGAAGTTTCAGGTACACTGTGTAGTAAAGCTGCAGATTATATACGGCTGACTGTTTGATTTCAAATGTATTCCGGCATTTTACGATTTTTGGCTTTTTTCATGACCACTCCGTTGTCTGTTTTTTCTTGTTTGCAGGTGGTCAACTTTAATTCGTTTAGGTG
>NZ_JNKD01000124.1:0-1188 GCF_000701925.1 Ruminobacter sp. RM87
TTGCGGTAAATCCGTATCTGTTTACGTACATCTACAGTTTACACGGTAAATCCACGTTTTTACATTCATTCGTGGAGGTCGTTTCATATTGTCTTACCTCAATCCTGTTATTAGGGAGCATAAACAGATGTGGTGACAATGTCCTTAAAGGCATATGCAGCAGACAGTTCCCGTCCTGAACATTATAAACAGCCATGACCGGATTCAGCAGCCGATTTCGTGCACGCAACACATATCCTGAGTATACGCCGGTAATTACTTGATCTCCGTTAAATAAAAAACCATGATTTTGGAAGCAAACAGCTTTTATAGATTATACTTAGATGTATATGGATGTTTGTGCTGTTAGTATTACCATTTAAAATCCAGTATAAAATCTATCTTTGATTTCTATTGATCACTCATATTTCCCGCAGGAAATATACGAGAAAGGAGTGTGGCACTATGAGAAGATTTACTATATTCTTTGTAATGGTTTTCGGTCTGACTGCAAACTGCTTCGCAGTTGAATGTGCTGATCCTGAATCTTCAGACATCCAAATTAACGGCAGTCGCAGAATAGCAAGAAATTACTATGACATTAACGGTAAAAAGCTTACAGTCAGCTATACGAATATTCCTTGGCGTATCATGGATGACAATCTGACTATCCAGCGTTTTGTAAAAAACCGCTGGGAACTGATAAACAGAGACGGGGCCATGATTCTGTTAAAGGGTCTCGAAAATCCGGATGAAACAATGCTCATTACCCCCGTTAATGGTTACGTACGCTATGTGGAAAGTGATGCAAATACAGTTAAGTACGTAACTGAAAAAGGATATATTGACTGCTATTCCAATTTCATCAATCTTGAGGAGCATACGGCAGAAGTTGCAAAGGATGAGAACGGAGCTGACAGCGACGCTGAAAAGAAATAAAACAGTGGCGTGATTATCTCCTGCAGACGGTTCTGCATAAAAGATTAAAGCCTCCCGCCCGCAGGAGGCTTTTTGACGTATAGGCAGTTCTGATGAATTCTTCGATACACCGTCTGAACTTCATCACCATCACAATCAGTTTTCTACTGAAGCCGGACATCACGTTACGATCCATGTGTTAAACGATCGCAAAAGTTGACCACCTAAACGAATTAAAGTTGACCACCTGCAAACAAGAAAAAACAGACAACGGAGTGGTCATGAAAAAAG
>NZ_JNKD01000125.1:0-1160 GCF_000701925.1 Ruminobacter sp. RM87
TTCCAAAGTCGATACATCTCGACTTTATCTTCGTACGTAAGCTTCATAAATATAACCCCCGAAGTTTTGTTCAACTTTCGGGGGGCACTCTATTTATCAGGATGCTCCTTTTTTAATTGTTCTAAGTAAGCAATCTTCTTCTCAACGCGTTTTTTTGAAATATTACTTCTAATTAACCTCAATATAGGCTCTGATTTAACACAATACTCATCTTCTAAAATGCTAATATAATTCTCATATCGGTAAATCATAAGGTTAGCCAATATTTCATCATCATCACTGTTAGGAAACATATACATATCTCTAGCAAATGAAAACAAATCTACAATTTTTCTAAGTTCATCCATGTGAGACATGAGAAATTTAACCTGCTCATCATGGGGCTTATCCTTAACCTGTTCAATCAAGGCATGATAAGCTTTCTCATACTCCAAAGCATTCTTCTTATGTTATGCTGGCCAGATTCATTATACTGAATGATCTCATCGAAGGCAGGATTCCCGGAGCTTCAAGATTTTCAATATTTTTTTCCATTTCTTTCTGGGAAATCATAACAATCTCCTTATAAAAAAGCCGTTATCCTAGCAATTTGGAAAACGGCTATATTCAAAAAAACGTGTACAACAACAAATGTAAGATGTAAGTTAGATGCTTATATAAAAATGAACATTAGCATTTTCCAGCAGCTTTCAATAACTCATTACAATTAGTTGAAATTTTTTCTTCACTGCCATCAGCATTTAACTTGGTACATAAAGCATCAGACTCAGAAAACATAGCTTTCATATAATAGCACTTATATACATTCGACTGCTTGTCCTGAACTTTATAATAAAGATGCATTGCAGTGGCTTCTTTTGAACCTGGAACTACAGTCAGATTACTCTGAACGATTCCTGTAGCGGTTTCTGCTTTATCCAGGAGCTTTTCATCACTTACATTAACTGATGCACATCCAACTAAAGACACCATAGCTGACACGGCAATCAAAGTAAATATTTTCATATCATTTCTCCATTTAAAAAAGATCTTTATACTTCCGGTTTTGTTTTCTCAAATACCATTTGTTAAACGATCGTAAAAGTTGACCACCTAAACGAATTAAAGTTGACGCCTAGAGATTATACCTATTTATCGTTTTCTTCCAGTAATTTTTCTTT
>NZ_JNKD01000126.1:0-1124 GCF_000701925.1 Ruminobacter sp. RM87
GTGTCACTTCAGGAGAAATGGTTCAAGGACACCAAGATCTTTGAGGACAAGGAATTCTGCAGTGAATACATGGGGAAGTTTCCGGTAATCTTTATTACCCTTAAGCAGATAGAAGGTGAAGATTTTATCAGCGCCTACGGACGCTTTGCATCAGCGATTTACGACATGTACACTCAGTTTAGATACCTTGCAGATAGTGATAAACTGAGTAGTGATGAAATTGAAGAATACAAACTCTATCTTGATAAGTTTTATCTTAGAGAACCTAAAAATAATGATGCTATTAAGGATTCACTGTCTACATTATTGAAACTCCTGAACAAGCATCACGGAATCAAGCCGATTCTGCTTATCGACGAATATGATGTACCTATCGCCAAGGCGGCCCATAACGGCTACTACCGGGAAATGATTGACATCATCAGTCCCTTCCTTAGCAAAGCCTTAAAGACCAATTTGTATCTTGGCAGAGCCGTGCTTACCGGATGCTTAAGAGCAGCTAAGGAAAGTATTTTTACTGGACTTAACAATCTGCTGGTCTGCTCGATTCTTGATTCCGGAGATGATGATATATCTCAGGGTATAGGTTTTACTAGGGAAGAATCTGAAGAAGTCCTTGCATACTACGGACTTTCAGACTATTACGAAGAGGCAAGAAACAACTACGACGGGTACCATTTTGGAACAACTCATATGTACTGCCCGTGGGATGTAATGAACTTCTGTAATGACAACTTCAGAAAACTGAGAAAAGACAGAAATCTCATTCAAGCCGGCAACTACTGGATAAATACAAGCGGTAACGATGTTATCGAAAAATTCATGGGCTTTATCGAGCCTGAAGACGTAGACATGATGCAGGACCTTTTGGACGGTAAATCAATAACCGCGGAAGTAAGAGCCACCTTGTGCTACGGTGATTTGCAGAACCATGACATAAATGATTTCTGGACTCTGCTGCTTTATACAGGGTATTTAACTTTTGAACCGCAGTCCCATAATCCTGAAAGTGATGAGTACAGTGTTTATATTCCTAATGAAGAAATCAGAAAATGTTTTAAATCCAAAATTCTGAATTACTTTAAGAACAATTCAGTTATGAAATCCAGTACCGCTGAACTGGT
>NZ_JNKD01000127.1:0-1054 GCF_000701925.1 Ruminobacter sp. RM87
CCTTCACAGCCTTACAGAACGCTCCCCTACCAATTAATTTCTTAATTCCGCAGCTTCGGTGTAAGGTTTTAGCCCCGTTACATCTTCCGCGCAGGCCGACTCGACTAGTGAGCTATTACGCTTTCTTTTAATGATGGCTGCTTCTAAGCCAACATCCTAGCTGTCTATGCCTTCCCACATCGTTTCCCACTTAACCTTAACTTCGGGACCTTAGCTGGCGGTCTGGGCTCTTTCCCTCTCGACAACGGACCTTAGCACCCGCTGTCTGTCTCCCAAATAGTCCTTATGAGTATTCGGAGTTTGCATCGACTCGGCAATCCGGGATGGACCCCTTATCGAAACAGTGCTCTACCTCCCATAACTTTCATTTGAGGCGCTACCTAAATAGCTTTCGGGGAGAACCAGATATCACCTGATTTGATTGGCCTTTCACCCCTAGTCACAGGTCATCCCCTAACTTTGCAACGTTAGTGGGTTCGGCCCTCCAGCAAGTGTTACCTTGCCTTCATCCTGCCCATGACTAGATCATCAGGTTTCGGGTCTACTCCCAGCGACTCGCGCTCAGTTAAAACTCGGTTTCCCTTCGGCTCCCCTATGCGGTTAACCTCGCCACTGAAAGTAACTCGCTGACCCATTATACAAAAGGTACGCAGTCACACCGTAGTGCTCCCACTGCTTGTACGTACACGGTTTCAGTTTCTATTTCACTCCCCTAACAGGGGTTCTTTTCGCCTTTCCCTCACGGTACTTGTTCACTATCGGTCAATAAGTAGTATTTAGCCTTAGAGGATGGTCCCCCTATCTTCAGACAGAATTCCACGTGTTCCGTCCTACTCTTTCATCATCATATAAGCCACTTCGTCTACGAGACTATCACTCTCTTTCGTTTACCTTTCCAGATAATTCAACTATGACTTATACAACTTTTGGGCTGCTTCCCGTTCGTTCGCCACTACTTAGGAAATCTCGGTTGATTTCTTTTCCTCGGGGTACTGAGATGTTTCACTTCTCCCGGTTCGCCTCAGATTGCTCTGATAACATCATAACTGATGCT
>NZ_JNKD01000128.1:0-1036 GCF_000701925.1 Ruminobacter sp. RM87
AGCATCAATAACAGCCATAATTTTTCCTATATAGTTACATGTATATATGTACCTATGATATCATAAAAAACAAAAGAAGTCCCCATTATTTGGGGTCATCTTGGAAATTTATTTTTTAAATGTAACTATATCTTCAAAGAATAGGTAAGAAGTGTTGCTCAAAGAATCAAGTTATTAATAATGAGCGTATTTTGTCTTTATAATCGATAATAATCGCAAAAATTTCATGTTAAAACCTTATTCGTATATTTAATTGTTGTTTTATATGATATTATTTAAGGTAGATGATTTTATGTAGGAGTGTCTATGTCTGATGGTATTAAAGTGCCTCCATGCAGACCGTATGTTCTGAGAGCAATGTACGATTGGATGGTTGATAATCTGCTAACACCGCAAATTGCAGTCAATGTCAATTTTCCAGAAGTTGATTTACCTTTGCAGTATGCTCAAAACGGGTTAATAATATTAAATATATCTCCTCGCGCAGTATTAAATTTGAAAATAGATAATCGAGGAATTTCATTTAATGCAAGATTTGGTGGTGTTCCTCACTCTGTTTATGTGCCAATGATTGCGGTGACATCTATTTACCCACGAGAAGATCCTAAGTTGGGAATGTATCTGCTTCCTGAAGCCGGTTATGATGATTTTTACGAACACTCAGATGCAGGAACCAGTAAAGGTCACCTTTCTGCAGTGGAAGAAGTTGAGAATACTGGCAGTAAGGAGAACGTTCCTTCATCTGCTCCTGAAAGTGGAGAAAAGAAAGTAGAGCATAAGAAACCTACTTTAGAAATAGTTGAATAAAAGGTTGACAAGTTTAAGCTTAAAGAACCTAGTAAGTTGACCAGATTGAACTTAACCTTAGTAAAAGGCTGAATTCCTTACTTCACGGGGAGTTCGGCCTTTTACTTTTTCCAGTATTTGATTCTTGTTGTAATATCCCATTCTTTGCACTTTTTTGTGTAACTATGGGCAAATCAACAAATCCTCAGCACTCCAATGCTGAGGATTTTTCTCAGTGGTTAATCCTCCG